>JBBIGU010000001.1:0-79486 GCA_037447365.1 Candidatus Peregrinibacteria bacterium
TGGAACGTGTACTGCCATCTGGTCACCATCGAAGTCGGCGTTGAACGCTGCACAGACGAGTGGGTGAATCTGAATAGCCTTACCTTCTACGAGAACTGGCTGGAAGGCCTGAATACCGAGACGGTGAAGTGTAGGAGCACGATTCAAGAGAACGTATTGGTTTCGAGTAACCTCTTCGAGAATATCCCAAACCTCTTTCTTTCCAGACTGAATAAGTTTTTCTGCGTTCTTGATATTGTGTGCATAACCATCACGAATGAGTTTTCCAATAACGAATGGTCGGAAAAGTTCGAGAGCCATGAGTTTTGGAAGACCGCACTGGTGGAGCTTGAGTTTTGGACCAACCACGATAACAGAACGACCAGAGTAGTCGACACGTTTACCGAGAAGGTTTTGACGGAAGCGACCCTGCTTACCCTTGAGCATGTCAGAGAGTGATCGAAGTTTTCGCTTGTCTCCAGCGTTGAAGACGGATCGGCCTGATCGAACATTGTTATTGAGGAGCGTATCAACCGCTTCCTGAAGCATACGTTTTTCATTTCGTGAAATAACTTCTGGAGCACCGATAGCGAGAAGTCTCTTCAAACGATTGTTTCGATTGATAACACGTCGGTAGAGATCATTGAGGTCAGATGCCGCGAAACGTCCACCATCGAGTTGAACCATAGGTCGAAGATCTGGTGGAATAACTGGAAGGACTGTCATGATCATCCACTCAGGTTTGATATCGTTCTGAGCGAGAGATGTGACAAGCTTCAAGCGCTTCATGATTTTTTTCTGCTTCTGTCCAGATGTCTTTTTGAGATCAATTTCGAGCTGTTCCTGAAGTTTTTTAAGATCAAGAGCTGCGATAATATCTCGAATTGCTTCAGCACCTGTTGACGATTTGAAGACGTGACCGAATTTTACGGACATGTCTCGATACTCATACTCTGAGTAAACTTTTCCGACAGCAATACCCATGAGTTCCTCTTTGGCTGTCTGATAATTTTCATCGAGTTCTTCGAGTTTTTTTGCGTAGTCCTTTTGAACGCCGGCCTCCATAGAAACTTTCTTGTCTCCTTCGAGTCCTTCGCTGCGTGCTTTCATTTCTTCTTTCATCTCATCCTGAACTTTCTTTCGGTGAATCTTATATTCTCCATCGAGCTGTTCTCGTGCTTCTGTTTTTGACTTCTCATCCATGTGAGTGACAACGTAAGCAGCGAAATAAACAACCTGTTCAAGGGATTTGATAGGAAGATCGAGAAGAAGTCCAATACGGCTTGGTGTTGAACGGAGGAACCAGATGTGTGTTACTGGAACAGCGAGTTTGATGTGACCCATACGTTCACGTCGAACGCTTGATCGTGTGACTTCAACGCCACACTTTTCACATATAACGCCCTTGTATCGGATTCGCTTATATTTTCCACAATAACACTCCCAGTTTTTCGTAGGTCCAAAGATTTTTTCACAGAAGAGACCATCTCGTTCTGGTTTTTGTGTTCGGTAGTTAATGGTTTCAGGTTTTTTAACTTCACCATGAGACCATCCCAGCATTGTTTCTGGGGAAGCAATTGAGATCGAAATCGCATCAAAGATATCGAGTTTATTGCTTTTTTGTTGAGCTGTTGTTTGCATAAGGTGTGAAGAGTTTATTGATGTAGAAGGGGATTCGAATGAGTATATTATGTGACACGATGCGCTTAGACGCCGAAGTTTTGATTAATATCTATCGATGCTTCTTCGTTGATTGATGGTTGTTCATCACTCCATGTCTCTTGCATTTCTTGTCCTTCGGTTGATTCGCTTGGCGTGTACTCTTGGCTGAAATCTCCTTCTTCTCGTTCTCGTTTGTCGAGCATAACGAGATCGTTAATAACAATTTCTGTCTTAAATTTTCGAATACCTTCTGGGGTGTCCCAACTTCGAGTTTTGAGGTAGCCCTCTATGTAGAGGAGCTTGCTCTTACGAATGTGTGACTTACAGATGTCGGCGAGGTGAGCCCATGCGACTACATCGTGATATTCAGCTGATTGCATTTTTCGTCCATCGCGTGTCATCCATGTTCGGTTGGTAGCGATGGTGAAGGTTGCAACGGTCTGACCACTTCCTGTTGATCGGATGTCTGGATCTCTCGTGACGTTTCCTATCAGAATTACTTTGTTAATGCTTCTCATTGAGTAGAAAGATTATGGTTAAGGTTCGTACAGAAGTGATTAAACTTCACCCTCTTCTTCAAGGGTTTTTTCGAACTCGGCAAGTTCTGCCTCATCCGGTTCTTCGTCTGCGAAGAGTTCACTTTCTGGCGATACATCTCCTTCTTCTGCAAATTCTTCCCCAAGGTCATCTTCTACTACTTCAAGACCTTCTGCTTTTGCCTCTACCTCATCAACTGGTTCACTGACGGTTTCTGGTGCAAACTGCTCCATTTCTTCCTCAGCAAGCGTGTACTGTTCTTCTTGTTCATCGAGTTCTGATTCCGTGTTGTATACAACCGGAAGAACGTCGAGACCAAGTGATTGAAGTTCTTTTGCGAGAACGTTGAATGATTCTGGTGTGCGTGGTTTTCGAATCTGTTCACCCTTGATGATTGATTCGTATGCCTTGCTTCGTCCGTAGACGTCATCGGACTTGATTGTGAGCATTTCCTGAAGAATGTGTGCTGCACCGTAAGCCTCGAGCGCCCAAACCTCCATTTCTCCGAATCTCTGACCACCATGCTGTGCTTTACCTCCGAGTGGCTGCTGAGTAACGAGAGAGTAAGGTCCGATTGAACGTGCGTGGATCTTATCTTCAATAAGGTGTGAAAGTTTGAGAATGTAGGCGATACCAACGGTTGATGGATGATCAAATGCATCACCTGTTTTACCATTGTATAACTGGATTTTTCCTGATTCTGGAAGTTGTGCCTCTGTGAGAAGATCGTGAATCTTGTCTGTTGGAACTCCGTTAAGAGCTGGAGTTGCAACTTTGAATCCGAGCGTATATGCAGCCCAACCAAGATGAGTTTCAAGAATCTGACCAATGTTCATACGTGAAGCAACACCAAGTGGATTCAAGACGATATCTACTGGAGTACCATCTGGAAGGAATGGCATGTCTTCTTGAGCCACAATGACTGAGACGACACCCTTGTTTCCGTGACGACCAGCAACTTTATCACCGACTGAGATTTTACGAGTCTGAGCGATAGATACTTTGATTTGTTTGAGAACACCATTTGGAAGTTCATCACCCTGTTGTCGAGTAAAGAGCTGAACATCGACAACCTTTCCACCTTCACCGCCTGGGAGACGGAGAGAAGTGTCTTTCACATCACGAGCTTTTTCACCGAAGATAGCTCGGAGAAGACGCTCTTCTGCGGTGAGTTCTGTTTCACCCTTTGGAGTAATTTTACCTACCAAGATGTCACCTTCGTGAACCATGGCACCGATTCGGACGATACCATCATCATCGAGGTCCTTGAGTCGGTTTTCACCAACGTTTGGAATATCTCGTGTGACAATCTCCGGACCGAGTTTTGTTTCTCGAACATCCATAGTGAATGTTTCGATATGAACGGAATCGAACTTACCAATCTCAAGAAGACGGTCAGAAACGATAACAGCATCCTCGTAGTTGAAACCTTCCCAAGCCATGTATGCGACGAGAATGTTGTGGCCGAGCGCGAGCTCACCACCTTCTGTACCAGCACCATCAGCGAGAGCATCACCACGATGAACCTTTTGTCCTTTTACGACTCGAGCTCTCTGGTGAATACATGTTGCTTGATTTGATCGTTCGTAAATTCGGAGAACGTATGTAACCTTTCGTCCGTTGTCATAAATAACAGTAATTTCATTTGCATCAACTGCTGAGACGGTACCACTTGCTTCTGCAACGATAACCTGGCCTGAGCTTTTTGCTGCGATCTCTTCGATACCTGTTCCAACGTATGGAGCCTCTGGTGATACGAGAGCGACTGCCTGACGTTGCATGTTTGAACCCATGGATGCACGAGTATTGTCATCGTGTTCCAAGAACGGAATAAGCGCTGTTGTTTCAGAAATAATTTCCTTTGGAGAGACGTCGATGTGTGTGAGATCTTTGACATGCTCCATGCCCGCTTCGAAGTTTCTTCGAGCCGGAACACGTGGTGCGACAAATTCTTTTTTGTCGTTGAGCTCTGAGTTTGCCTGAGCGATAACAAGTTCCTTTTCTGCGTCAGCATCGAAGTAGTTGATCGTGTCAGTAACGTATGTGTGAACAGGAATCTCTGTGAGTTCGAGTGCCTCAAGTTTCTTTGCTGTTGCTTCGTCGATTCGTACATCTTTTTTAACGACGACAACTTTTGTCTTTGGGTGATGAACATCTTCAGATGTCATACGTCCAAGGAGTGCTTTTGCTGTATTTGGAGCGCTGTGAGCGACAACGCGGTATGGAGCTTCGATGAAGCCATATTTGTTGACTTTTGCGTATGTAGCTAAGTGAACGACGAGACCGATGTTCGGACCTTCAGGTGTTGCAATTGGACAGATACGACCGTAATGAGATGGGTGTACATCACGTACATCGAATGATGCGCGTTCTCGTGAGAGACCACCAGGACCCATAGCTGAGAGACGTCGCTTGTGAGCGAGTTCTGCGAGCGGATTGGTCTGATCCATGAACTGAGAGAGCTGCGATGAAGCGAAGAATTCGCGAAGAGCAGCGGTAATTGGTCGTGAGTTAATCAACTGAGTTGGTGTGACTGTCTCGAGATCCATGACCGTCATACGATCTTTTGCGATACGTTCTGTTCGGAGCAAACCAACACGGAACTTGTTCTGAACGAGTTCACCAACAGCTCGAATACGTCGATTTGAAAGGTGATCGATATCATCTGGAGTGAGTTCGTTCTTGTTGAGACGGATCAAGTATTTGATGATCTCAATAAGGTCCTTAACCTGGAATGTGTGATACTCTTTTGAATTTGGAACATCGACTCCGAAGCGTCGGTTGAGTTTGTATCGAGCGACGTGACCCATGTCGTATTTCTTGTAATCAAAGAACATTGACTGGATAAGTGCTTTTGCATTTTCTGGAGTAGCGAGATCGCCTGGTCGAAGTTTCTTGTAGATATTCTGGTAAGCCTCATCGACTGTTTTTGCACTGTCCTTCTCGAGCGTCATGGTGATGAAGTCGTTTGAAGGGTCGGTAATAACATCTTTGAAAATTTCCTTCATCTGCTTGTCTGTCTCGTATCCGAAAACACGGAGAAGGGAAGTGATGTGGATTTTTCGCTTACGGTCGATTTTGACTGTAATGATGCCCTTTTTGTCAGTTTCAACTTCGAGCCATGCACCACGCTTTGGAATAATCTTTGCGTTATGAAACTGTGGAGCTGCTGTATTCTTTGAAAAGAAAACACCTGGAGAACGTACGAGCTGTGATACGACGACACGTTCGATACCGTTGATAATAAAGGTACCTCGGTTTGTCATGAGCGGAATAGATCCCAAGAAGACATCCTGTTCCTTAATTTCACCCGTTACCTTGTTAATCAATTGAACGTGAACCTTGAGTGGTGCTTCGTATGTAATGTTCTTTTGTCGTGCTGTTTCTGCATCGTATTTGATTTCACCGAGAGAGTGGTCGAGGAATTGCATTTCAAGTTTCTTTCCTGAGAAATCACCGATTGGATTGATTTCATCGAGAAGTTCACGGATACCCTCTTCAAGGAACCATTTATAAGAATCGAGCTGAATCTCAATCAAGTTTGGAAGCTGAACTGAGGCGTCGAGACGTTGTGTATAGTACTTTCGAAGTTTGTCATTATCCAAGTCCATAACATCCGTATTCAGGTTGGATGGCTTGATAATTTCGTGTGATGGGCCTGCGCTCTTGCTTGAAGTTGCTGATTTTGTGGATGGAGCAGCTGTTTTTGAAGCAGCTTTTGAAGCTGTTTTAGCCACTGGCACTGTTTTTGCTGGAGCAGCTTTTGCAACCGGCTTTGAGGCTGGTTTTGGAGCTATCTTAGCTTTAACAGCCGCTTTTGGAGCAGCTTTTGCAGGGGCAGCTTTTTTAACTGGAGCCGATTTTTTGGCTACAGGTTTTGGAGCTACTTTTTTGACCGGTTTAGCTGCCTTTGAGGCTGGCTTTTTTGTTTTAGCTACAGACTTCTTGTCTTTTTTAGCCATAATGAAAAAGATGTAAGAGATTTGGAAATACGGGAAGATGCTATCTCTCACAACTCATGTATAGGCGTGATAGCTTCGTTGATTGTATTTAATATATGAGCAAAGTCAAGTTTTTCTCGCTTTCTCTTCTGGCTGAATCAATAAACCGATTGACTTTTTTAATTCTTATGTTTTTAACATCACATCTCGTGGTGTCTTTATGTCAATAATAAAAGCTGTTACACCTCTTTTTTCTTATTTTTTCTTATGTATACTCATCTTTAGTATTTTTTCCTCTTTTTTATGTTTTCTCGTTTAAAATCCGCTTTTGAAACTGCTGCCACCTGGACCAAAAACACTCTTTTTTCTCGTAATGACGCCCCTAAAGCTCCTTCTTCTGCTCCGGCACCGAAGATACAGGAGGCTCGAGCGGAAGTTCGAAGTCAGGTTCGAGATCGTCTTTCGGGTGTTGTTCTTGATTTGCCAAGTGCTCCTTATAGTCAGCATGCCCGCAAATCTCTTGCCAATATGCCGACAAAAAAATCGACAGGTATGTTCGGCATTCAAACATGGGCACAAGAAAGTATTATGGATCCTTTTCAGGATTTTGCCCGTGATGGACGAAGAGATGAGACTCCAATGACACCAATGTTTTATGAAGCGCTTCATCAGCGTTTTGTTGATGAAGGTGGAAAGTATTATGATCCGCTTTACAATCTCAATCACAATCTTCGTACGCAGCCAGCTCAAAGTACACTTTCTGCGCCTGCACCTGTATTGTCAAAACTCACTCGAATGGAAGCTGCAAATACCAATCAGGAATTACCATTAAATGCTATTCCGTTTCGCCAGCCGGAGCGTGTTGCTCGTAAACCAGTTTCCCTTGCTGATGCTTGGTTGGATGGCGATCGCGCCTTTAAGAGAGCGCAAGCTCAAACACGTGACAGTGTTGGTCAGGTTATGAGGCGTGCAGCGTAATCGTGAACCTTACTTTTTCTTCGGCTCGATTTTTGTGCGTCCGTTCATGTATGGGCGAAGCGCTTCTGGAATCGTGACGGATCCGTCGGCGTTTTGGTAGCACTCGAGAAGGGGAATGAGGACGCGTGGTGAGGCGATGCAGGTGTTGTTGAGCGTGTAGGCGATTTTTGTTTTGCCCTGCTCGTCTTTGTAGCGAAGATTGAGGCGTCGTGCCTGGAAATCAAAAAACATTGAGCAAGAATGTGTCTCGCCATAGCCATTTCGTGATGGCATCCATGTCTCAATGTCGTTTTTGTAAACCTGTCCTTGTCCCATGTCGCCGGTGCAGACTGCAACAACGCGGTAGGCGAGTCCGAGTTTTTCGAGAATTTCTTTTGCGTTCGTGAGAATGAGATCGAACATTTTCTGTGACTCTTCGAAATCGTTTTTGCAGATAATCACCTGTTCAACTTTGGTGAATTGGTGAACGCGGTAGAGACCACGAGTGTCTTTTCCGTAGGTTCCAGCCTCTCGTCGGAAGCAGCTTGATAAACCTGCGTAGAGCTTTGGAAGTTCTTCACCTGAGAGAATTTCGTCTCGGTGATAAGAGGTGAGTGACACTTCCGAAGTTCCAATGAGGTTGAGATCGTCGCGTTCGAGTTTGTATGCAGACTCTTCGCCACCTGGGAAGTATCCTGTTCCTGTCATAGCGTCATTATTGACCATGAGCGGTACGGCAAATGGTGTGAAACCTTTGCTGACGAGGTGGTCGATGGTGAGACGCATGACGGCGTTTTCGAGAAGAAGTCCATCACCCTTCAAGAAGTAACTTCGTGATCCAGCAATTTTTACGCCGCGTGGAATATCAATGATGTCGAGTTCTTCGCCGAGCGTAACATGATCTTTTGGCTCAAATCCATTGAAAACGGTTGGTGTTCCCACTTTGTAGAGTTCGACGTTTTCCGTATCATCTTTTCCAATTGGCGCCTTGTCTGAAGGAACCGCCGGAACGAGAAGCATGAGTTGCATGAACTCTGCTTCGATGAGTTTCAGTTCTTCACCCAATACTTTTTCTTCTTCTGAGTAGGATTTCATCTTTTCGAGAAGCGCTTGTTTTTCGCTTCCTGCAGCCATTTTTGGAATCTCGCTTGAGGCTTTGTTTTTCTCAGCACGAATCGTTTCTGATTTGGTAATGAGTTCGCGTCGCTGATCATCAACGGCGATAAGTTTGTCGAGATCGACGTTGACGCGCTTTACTTTTGCGGCGTTTCGAACGGCTTCAAGATTTTCACGAATGTATTTGATATCGAGCATGGGGAGATGGTTAGGGGCTCACGTTAAATGCGTAGCCAGTTTAGACGCTTTCTCGGCTTGTGCGCAAGCGGTGATTTATGTCGATCTGGCTATATTACGAGTAGGTGTGGTGCTTATTATCTTCGTGGTCATCGATCGTGATGGTGCTTTCGGTAACTTGTCCGGAAAAGGGTTTATTTGAGCCTGGATCGTAGCCATGAAATGAGTTTCCGCTGAGTTCGAGGGTAATGCGCTTTGATGTTGCGTGGTCGTGTACGCTGATACTGTGGCCCGAGATTGATGCGTTCACGTGGCAGTTGCGAGAATGATCATACAGGTCGATTGAACTGCCGGAGTATGTTCCGCTCAGGGAAATTTTTTTGCTGCGTCCACGATCTTCAATTTTGTCGATCATGTGACTTTTCTTGATGATGCGAATGATGGCGGCGGTGATGGCGCGGGTTCCTTGGTCCATGGATGTTGTATTATTGTTGAGTTGCTAGGTTATTTAACGCTTTGCGTGTTTCTGTATCCAGATTTCCTGATGTCTTTAATTTGTTGAGTTTTTGGAATTTTTTAATGGCTCGCTGTAGGACCTTTGTTATTTTTCCATGACTTGGGCCGTGATAGATCTTTTGCTTCTTGAGGTATTTTTGGATATTCACGATTTCGCTTTTCTCTATTTTTTTTATTGATTGATTTTGATTGACGGTTTGATTTTTTGTGCTCGCCTGTGAATTATTCTGCTGTGAATTGTTTTGTGGTTTTTCGATATTTGCATCTTGTTTTTGGGTGTTCCCGCTTGATGCAATCGTTACGGTTACTGTATCTTCACCGAAATTTAAATTTACACTGTTGTAGCATCGAGCTCCGATAGTGAATGTTGCGCTTGCTGTATTTGTTCCACTGTTACTGAGAGGTATTGGTTCTATGAGTTGGGTTCCAGATGGCATTAGGCCTGCTGGTTTCCATGTATCGTATTTCGTCAGTCCGAGATAATTTTGGTTTGTTGATGAGCATAGTGTTGCTCCTGATGATGACCAATCGACAGTGAAAAATTTATTGTCCATCACCGTCACTGGACCGTCCGATCCGTTTACTTTTATATCTACTTTTGGAGCTGAGACAGTTGGGGGATTTATAATTGATATTGGAACGTCGTTTGATTGCGTGCTATTTGGCCCACAGTTTGCTGTACAGATGAGTCGTAGTATGTAATCACCGCTTATGAAGTTTGCTGATGGTTGCCAATACAAGCTGTCTGTTCCATTCGTTTGTGGTTTCGACGTGATGTTTTCTGAGTATGCTCCTTTTGGGCTTGTCGCGTCTTTTTCTGAGGCGGGAATTATTTGGAAGGTTAGTTTGCTATCCATTTTTACCCCTGACCATGAGGTCGTGAGACTCTGTAGTCCGGTGGCCGTCCAGGTCGTTCCGGGTGCTGGTTGATTGATGACAATTGGTGATGGTTTTGCTGCGATCGTGAATGGTTTTGATGTGTAGAAGATATTTCCTATGCCTGTTTTCCACCCGATCATGTTGAATTTGAATGTGTTCGTGTTGTAGTGTGCCATGTCGACGATCCAGTCGTAGAATCCTTTATTGTTTATTTCTGATCCGGGTGTTACAGGTACTACAGCTCCAGTTGGTAAGACTAAATACACCGCTATGGTATCAATATTGGTCGAGTTCCATGTGATGCGATAGGGTTGGCCTTCTTGGAGTACTTCGTTTTCGCTCGGACTCATGACTTCAATGCTGAGGTCAGTGTTCGCTGCCTGTACCGTCGTTCTTGGAAGAAAGGCGAGGAGCATAGCGAATATCACGCCCAATACAAGGGTTGTGGACGCGTTTCTGTTCGCTCTTGGATGATGTTTTTTATCCATCATGTTTTAAGTATGCGCTATAACAAGCTTCTATGCAATCTCTCCATCTTCCTCTTCCTTTTTGCGAAGCTTGAGGCGTACGAGATTGTTGACGGTGCATGCTCCGCAGGCGCAACCCTGTGATCCATGATTTGTAGAGGTGTTATTTACGGGTGTTGTCGTTGTCGATCCAAGGGTAAACGTTGCATTGCCGCGTTTCTCGTGGTCGTGCCCCGGAATCTCATTGAACTCTGCTGCTTGCTGTAGGTGTAACTGAAACAGTGCCGTCATTGTCGTGATCAATCGTACGACACCTGCACAGACTTCTATTCTTGTTCTTGGTGGAAAATCCTCAGCATCCCTCAGTTCGCTTGGCATAGTTGATTGCTGAGGTACTCTCACGGTATATACCGTAGTTGCCGGTACGGGACACTTTCCTGTATCAAGGTCCATCGTTATGTCCTGTTACCTAAATAAGGTAATACCTTAGCACGAATTTGAGTATCTAAAAAGCCCAGGAGAGTTTCCTGGGCTTTTGGGCATATTATGATATATGATTTATTCCCCCTTCTCATCTACAACCTCACCCTCTACAACATCACCTTTCTTGTTGTTGTCTTTGACCCGAACACCGTCGTCGGATGAACCTGCATCAGCACCCGCAGCAGCCTGATCCTGACCCATATGCTTGTATAGCTCTGAGCCAACCTTCTGCAGCTCCTCTGACAACGAGTCGTATGCGGTCTTCAAGGTTTCCATTGGCGAGTCCTTATTCTCTAATACCTTCTTCAGCTCATCGATCTTCTCCGTAATTGGTTTCATGATGTCATCACCGACTTTGTCGCCAACTTCTTTCAAGGTCTTCTCAGACTGCAAAACCAACGACTCACTCTTATTGCGCATCTCGATTTCTTCGAGGCGCTTCTTGTCTTCTTCGGCGTACTGTTCGGCTTCTTTGCGCATCTTTTCGATTTCGGCTTCGGACATGTTGGAGGTGCCGGAGATCGTAATTTTCTGTTCTTTGTTCGTAGCTTTTTCGATAGCCTTTACGTGGAGAATTCCGTTGGCGTCGATGTCGAAGGTGACTTCAACTTGTGGGACGCCGCGTGGTGCTGGGGGGATACCGTCCAAGTTGAATCGGCCGAGGGACTTGTTGTCATGGGCCATTGGGCGTTCACCTTGTAACACATGAACTTCGACGGAAGTCTGGTTGTCGGCTGCGGTGGAGAAGACCTGAGACTTGCTGGTAGGAACTGTGGTGTTGCGTTCGATCAATTTCGTCATGACACCGCCGAGCGTCTCGAGACCGAGAGAAAGGGGAGTGACGTCGAGGAGCAAGATATCTTTGACGTCGCCCATCAACACACCACCTTGGATGGCGGCACCGATCGCGACGACTTCGTCTGGGTTGATACCTTTGTGGGGTTCTTTGCCGAAGATTTTCTTTACCATTTCCTGGACGGCTGGCATACGGGTCTGACCACCCACGAGAATCACCTCGTCGATGTCAGAGAGTTTTACGCCGGCGTCTTCGAGTGCTTTTTTACAAGGACCTTCGGTTCGCTTGATGAGGTCCGCGACAAGGTCTTCGAGCTTGGCGCGGGTGAGCTTCATCTGAAGATGCTTTGGACCGGCGCTTGTTGAAGTAATATATGGAAGGTTGATTTCTCGCTCCTGGAGCGTAGAAAGTTCGCACTTGGCTTTTTCTGCCTCGTCACGAATACGCTGGAGTGAGAGTTTGTCGTCTTTCAAATCAATGCCTTCGCTCTTTTTGAACTCACCGAGAATCCAGTTGACGATTGCGTTATCGAAGTCATCACCACCGAGCTGCGTGTCACCGTTGGTTGATAATACTTCGAAGACTCCATCACCGAGATCGAGAATCGAGACGTCAAACGTACCACCACCGAGATCGTAGACGGCTACTTTGGAAGCCTTATTTTTCTTGTCGAGACCGTACGCGAGTGCGGCTGCAGTTGGTTCGTTGATAATTCGCTTCACATCGAGACCGGCAATTTTACCGGCATCTTTTGTAGCCTGACGCTGTGAGTCGTTGAAGTAGGCAGGAACCGTAATAACGGCTTCCTTTACCTCTTCTCCGAGGAAGGCTTCGGCATCTGCCTTGAGCTTCTGTAACACCATCGCAGAAATTTCTGGTGGTTGTCGGTTTTTGCCATCGAGGACGACATCTGGCTCACCATTTTTTCCTTTTACGACTTTGAAAGAAAACTTGTCGATGATTGGTTTTACTTCGTCGTACATACGACCGATCAGACGCTTGGCTGAATAAATCGTGTTGTCTGGGTTCATGACGTTCTGGCGCTTGGCGAGAATACCGACGAGACGCTGACCATCTTTTGAGACGGCAACAATGGAAGGTGTGGTTCGCATACCTTCGGTGTTTGGGACGACGACAGGTTCTTGACCCTGCATGACGGCAACGCAAGAGTTCGTGGTTCCAAGGTCGATTCCAATGATTCGTGACATAGTGTGATTGTAATAATTAAAATTAGCACTCATTATTTTAGAGTGCTAATAGTGTGTCGTCAAGGGTGATTTTTGAAGCTAAAATTACATATCCCACTCGGTTCGATCATTGATCATGTCTTGAAGAATTCCGTGCCTATCTGCTTCGCGAAGCAGATGTCGTGCACGATCGGCATCTTTATTCAGATGGTGTTTTGAGTGCCCTTAAGCGGCTTCTGCAAGCGTTTCTTTCACTTCTCTACGTGCAGCATATCGTATGTGTCGCATATCGTTTCGTGGATCTGGAATTACTTCAGTTCCAGTCATAACTCGATTGACCGCTGCGAGACCTTCGCTCTTATGACCTTCTTCGATGAAGATTGTTCGAGTTTTTCTGTCGGCTGAGAATTCAACTCTATACAGGATACCAGCCCGGTTTAGTGCGTCACCGATAGCATCGAAACGAACGGCGTCTTCAATTTCGCCGTAAAGGTTTGATGTGTGCATAGCAACCATTCCCTGGGGAATAGTGAGAAGAGAGTTGTCTGGATATTCTAATGGCGTGTTCATGACTTTGATGGTTATGCGAATGAGTAAATTTGTGCACATTAAAAGTGCAGGTGGCTTTTTACCTGTGAAATGGCTTGTTGTCAATGTTTTTTATTGGCCGTTTCCGACGATAACTTTGGCTGGGCGGAGGACTTGGCCAGCTATGAGATAGCCTTTTTCGAACTCTTCGACGACAATACCGTCTGGGCCTGGGGCTGCACTGAGAACTTCGTGCATGTTTGCATCGAAAGGCTTACCAACGGTTTCTATTGTTTCGACACGGTTTTTTTGGAGGACCGCCTTGAGCTGGCGAGCGATCGCCTCAACTCCTTCTCGGTGCTGGGGTTCGAGTTCGCTCATGTGTTGAAGTGCGCGATCGAAGTTGTCGATAATCGGAAGGAGATCTTTGAGAATTTCTGCCGTTCCGTACCATGCGGCTTGTTTGCGCTGTTCTTCGACGAATCGTTTGTAGTTGGACAGATCAGCGAGAGCGCGTCGACAGGTCTCGGTCATCGATGCAAGTTGTGATTTGAGAAGTTCGATATCGTTTTCTGCCTGCGTGTTTCCCTGTGCGCCTTCATC
Organism: Candidatus Peregrinibacteria bacterium; assembly: GCA_037447365.1. GTDB lineage: Bacteria > Patescibacteriota > Gracilibacteria > UBA1369 > UBA12463 > CALREA01. Next base: position 13,829 of record JBBIGU010000001.1, read on the forward strand.
TGGAATTGGCTGCTGAGGATTTTTTGAATTTTTTGGATCTTGTGGCTTTTGTGTGTCGTCTGACATAACGTGAGTATAAAAGAAAATAATTTATTCGATGAGCTTGATGATTTCTTGTACGAGGGCGATGTTGTAGGCGTAGTCCATGCGAGTTGGGCCGAGGAGTCCGATGAATCCTTCAAAACCTCCGAGTTGATAACGTCCAACAACAATCGAGCATGACTGAATTTGTGGAAGAATATTTTCCTGGCCAATGAACGCCTGCGGCGTGTCTTCGATGCCGAGCTGCATGAGCGTGTTGATGAAGTTGTCATCATTTTCGAGAACCTCGACCACTTGTGATGTGCGCATCGGATCTTCGATGAACTCTGGTTGTTTCAAAACGTTTGAGAGCCCGAGGAAGAATGTTCGTCGGTTGTCGGGAACGGTTGCGAAGGAAACGCTTCCTGTAGAGCGTGCTAATAAGTGCACGGCGTCATACATTTTTTCACGAGCCTTTTCGACGGCGTATTCTTTTTGTACATTGGCGACGATCAGCTGTGCGCGTTTACGAGCGTCTACGAAATCCGCAATTTCGTCGATGTACTTTCGGTAACCGAGTTCGGTTGGAACACGTCCAGAAGAGGTGTGTGGTTGATAAATGAGGCCTTCTTTTTCCAGGGAGGCCATCTCGTTTCGAATCGTTGCCGGTGAGACGTGAAACTTGTAGCTCACGATAATCGTATTCGATCCGACTGGCTCAGCTGTTGAAATGAAGTGCTGCACAATGGCCTTCAGTACTTGTGTTCGTCTGTCCATAAGAGTTCTTAAGTCAGGTTGCTCTCTCTTAGTATTTCTTGGATATTGAGAGCGATGATAACGCGATTAGTATAAACATAAATGCCGCTCCATACCAAACTCCATTCATTCCAAAGCTGGAAAGTAGGATAGCGCCGAGAGTTGGCGCGATAATATAAGCGATTGGATATGACGCGTTATAGATGCCATAAAATCGTTCTTCATCTTCCTGTCGCACAATTTTGAAGAAGAATAATTCTTTGTTTGGTTCGATGAAGGCGGCTCCAATGTTCACCAAGATCATGAGTTTGATGAGTATGTCCGGTGTGCTCATTGTAAAAAGTAGGAGCGATATACTCAGAAGTACATATCCCCATATAATATATCTTCGAATGCCGAATTTTTTTGCTCCATCAGTGGCATGAAACTCGAGAAGAACTAGCGGAATCACGCTGAGCGAGATGACGAGACCGATAACTGCCTGTGAATATCCTAAATTACTCAGGGCGAGAGGTATGTAGATAGAGCTAATTGACCACCAGAAGAAGAGACCAAATGAGATGAGAAATGCCTGACGAAGCTCCTTGATTTTTACGTAGTCGCTTACATTTTTCCAGAATGTGAACTCAGAGTTCGGAATAATTTCTTCTTTTTTATGATGAAGATGTGGATTTTTTGCGACCAGATTTTGGTGGAAAAAGATTGCGACAAGTATGAGGTAGCATACAGCTGCAAATATAAGAGCTGCCTCGTTTCCGTAGGTTCTTGCGAGAAGTCCACCGGCCATTGGTCCGATTATCCAGCCAATATTCGTAAAGAGGTAGAAACGTCCTTCGGCGAGTGCTATCTCTTTTTCTTCAGCATAATCGTGCACGAAAATTGCGAGAATGATAAAAAAGAGCGTGATGCAAATCACGCGCATGATGTCGATAGCTGCAAAGTTGTAAATGCTTGATGCAAATGAAAGTCCGACGAAAGCGATGGACAATACACTCAGGATAACTTTTGTAATTGCTACTTTGGAAAATCGCTTGAGGAGGACAGAGCTTGAGAGCGATACAATTAACGAGATGACGGCAATTCCAGAGTAGTAGTAACCGATGTGAGTATCGTTGTGGAGCTTTTCTGAAAGAATGATTGGGAGCATCGTGAGAAAACTTGCATATCCGATACTCGAAAGCAGCGCCATCCAGGCGAAGATTCGTCCGTCGGGCTGCTTGTGGTGTGTTCCAATTTTTTCAGAAGATACGTGCATGTTCGGGGTGAGTTGACCCTACTTTAGCTGTTTTACAGCTTGCTAGCAATGTATCCTGCGAGGTCGAGAAGGCGGCAGCTGTAACCCCACTCATTGTCGTACCAACCCATGACTTTGACCATGTTGCCTCCAGAAACGTTGGTGAGTTTGCTGTCGAAGACACATGATGCCTCGTTGTGAATGATGTCAGATGAGACGATTGGATCGATGCAATACTCGAGAAGTCCTTTGTATCGTGGCTCCTGTGATGCTTTTTCGTAAGCGGCGTTGATTTCTTCTTTTGTGACGTCACGTGAGACCTGGCAGACGAGGTCAACAAGTGATGCGTCGATCACTGGAACTCGGAGTGCGAGACCGTCGAGTTTTCCTTTGAGGTCCGGGATAACTTCACCGATAGCAGATGCTGCACCAGTTGTTGTTGGAATGATATTTGATGCTGCTGCGCGGCCTCGTCGTGGGTCTTTGTGTGCGAGGTCGAGAACACGCTGGTCGTTGGTGTATGCGTGAACGGTGGTCATCATTCCTTTGACGATACCAAAGTTGTCGTTGAGAATTTTGGCGAGAGGTGCGAGACAGTTGGTCGTGCATGATGCGTTTGAGAAGACGATGTGTTTTGCTGGATCGAAGTTTTCGTGATCGATTCCGTAAACAAATGTTCCGTCGACGCCTTTTCCTGGAGCGGTAATCATGACACGCTTGGCTCCTGCTGTGATGTGCTGACCGGCATCATCTTTCTTCGTGAAGACACCAGTTGCTTCGAAGACCATATCGACATTGAGAGAAGCCCAAGGAAGTTTGCTTGGATCTCGTTCCTGGAAGCATGGAATTTCGGTGCCATTAACAATAATAGATGTTGGAGTTGCCTTGATATCTGCACTGAGTTTTCCGTGAGTTGTGTCGTACTTGAGAAGGTAGGCGAGTGATTCTGTTCCGTTTGGATCATTGATTGCTACGATATCGACGAGATTCTTTTCGAGATTAGCACGAAAAAGAAGGCGTCCAATTCGACCGAAGCCGTTGATCGCTGTACGAAGTCTAGCCATAAAATGGGTTTTAAAAAATAGTTTTGCGCAAGTGCGCGGGTTTCAAAACGCCATTAGTTTAGAGGATTCCATGGGAGAGTCAATGGCCATAGAGTTGTCCTTTTTGGGTATCTTTAGTACAATCCCATCCCAATGAATACATCTATGGAACATCTTGTCGTTGAGGCTTGTCAGGTCTTGGAAAGTGGGGGAGTTGTCCTTCATCCGACTGAGACGTGTTATGGCTTGGCTGCTGATATCTTTCATGAGGAGGCGGTAGAAAAGGTATATAGCTTGAAGGAGATGTCGAGTGATAAGCCGGTGTCGGTGATGGTTCCAAGTTTCGAGCAGGCAGGGGAGTATGGGGTGTTTGATGAGCGCGCGAGCAAGCTCGCGCGCGCCTTTTGGCCCGGCCCACTCACCCTCATTGTTACGCGCACCCCAAAACTTCCTTCTTATATTAACCCTGGCATCAGTTCTGTCGGTCTTCGTTGTCCGGGTCACGAGCTCACGCTCGATATTCTTCGTCAGTATGGAAAACCCCTTATCACTACTAGTGCTAACCGAACAGGGGAGCCACAGGCGTACGAAGTTGATGACTTTCTCGATGGGCGCACTGAAAATATGATTCCCGACTTCATTGCCGATCTTGGCCGGATTCCCCAAACGCCACCATCAACAATCATTGACCTGACCGGTGAGTCAGGCGTTCCTATGGTTATTGTTCGACATGGCCCGATTTCTCCAGAACAACTTGAAGCTGTTCTCAAGGCGTAACTTTTGGCTTGTATTAGCTATATATTTGACTTTTTTCGTGAAGATGTTAGAATGAGACCTTCTTTTTATATTTTCCATTCTTCTTTATGTCTCTTAATTCAGGTTCCAGCGCCGCAAATGAAGGTAAGAATATCGTCACTCCTCAAGAGATAGGTGAAGTTTCCCAACTTATTAGACACTGTCCTCCAGCTTCAAATGTTGATGCTGGAAGAGTGGTTATTACCGTTACGGGCAATGATGACGACATGAGTTTTCGTCGATTTGCTTTTTCCGCTAAGCCTTCTGGTGATAATCAGCATCCTTCGCAAACGGTTATTGAGCGTAATGATCGTGGAGGATTTCGAGTCTGGATCGACAAGAATCCACCTATTTTTCTCTATGATTCTACGAATCCAAAAGTTCCAAATACTTTGTCTTTTGACCAGACTGCCAGGTTGCGTGAATTTATTGCTGGCTATATGAGGGCCGTAGAGCTTGCCGATGTGAGATAAATTTATTTACGTGTAGATTTTTAGGTGAGCCTTCACTCACTGTATACAATTGTTATGCAATAACTAAAAAGTTGTGCAATTTTATCTGTGTAATGCTGTTTTTGATTCTAGGATTCGAAAAAGCACATAGAATCTCTTTTTGTGTACAGTTTTTGTGCACAGTTTTAGGCAAACGCATTGACGGCTTTGGTCGGCTTCCTTATATTACTATCCAGTTTAGAGCACAAAAGTTATACGCACATTGGATACAAGATTTGAACAGCCAGGAAACGAGTTCTTTCATCAGCCAGTTCTTCGACAATCGGTAAAGGAATTTTTGTCTTTGAAAAGCGGTGATATTGCTGTTGATGCGACACTCGGTTTGGGAGGTCATACGATGGATATGATGGAGGCGGTTGGTCCAAAAGGACACGTCTACTCATTCGATCAGGATCTCACGCACCTTGAGGTGGCACGTCAGCGGATTACTGAGAAGTTTGGTACAGAAGGTTTGGGTCGCGTTACGCTGATCCATTCTAACTTTGTCTCTCTTCAAGAAAAGCTTCTCGAGGCTGGTGTAGACATTGCATCGGTCAATGGAATACTTTTTGATCTTGGTCTTGCGCTTCCTCATCTCACACGCAGCGAGCGTGGGTTTTCATTTCAACATGAAGGTCCGCTTGATATGCGAATGAGCCGGGAGTTCACAGCCCTTACTGCCGCGGACGTTCTCAATACGTATAGCGAGCATGATCTCGCGGATATCTTCTTCCAATTTGGAGAAGAACGTCTCTCTCGAAAAATCGCAAAAGCGGTCGTAGAGTTTCGTCGTAAGAATCAGTTCGCTACTACGAAGCAGCTCGAAGATCTCGTTTTTCACGCCTATCCTGCACATCTCCGACACGGCAAATCTCATCCAGCGACACGTGTCTTCCAGGCGCTTCGTATCGCTGTTAATTCTGAACTTGATGTTTTGGAAAAAGTTTTACCGCAGGCAGTCACTATGCTTGCCCCTCATGGAAAGTTGGTAGCTATCAGTTACCACTCTCTCGAGGATCGAATCGTGAAACATTTTCTAAGATCTCAAACTCGGGACTGCATCTGTCCTCCTGAAGTTCTTCGCTGCGAGTGTTCTGCGACTCCGGTCTTATCCGTTTTGACCAAGAGTCCTGTCACCCCAACTGACGAAGAAATTGCGGAAAATCCCCGCAGCAGGAGCGCTAAAATGCGCGTTGCCGAAAAGATCTAGTTCATTCCTCTACCGTTCTACCCCTCACCCTCACCCCTCACATGTTTCGTTTGTTTTCCCGCGGTCGCCGCGTACGCCACGTTTCATCCCGCTATTCCATGAGCTCTGCTCCTGTTTTACAGTGCGGTTTTGCTCGACGTACTCATGATAACTCAAGCGTCAGCATGGGTTCTAGTTTGAATATGAGCTCTAGTATGAATTCTGGTGCTGGTGCACTTCGATCTTCAGATATGTTTTCTGCATTTCAACTTGGTGATTTCAATCCGGTTAAAATGCTTCAGAATATCATGAAGGGCGATAAGGAAAGTGTGGCGTTGAATCTTGATATTAAACCTTCTTTTTTTATTGTTACGATTGTTGGAGCGATTGCTGTGAGTACGGTTATGACACTCGTCTTTTCAACACGAGGTGTTACGCAGGGTTACCAACTTCGTGATCTTGAAACCAAAAGTCAGGCTCTCGTTCGTCAAAATGAAGTCATGACGATGGAGCTCGCCCAGGCACAATCTCTCGATGCCGTTGTTCACAACGATATTCTCCTCAATATGCGTCCTGCTCAGAAAACGTATTACATGAGCGGAAGTAATGCGATTGCGAGTCGGTAATTGATTTACATTAGTTCAGCTTTAGCTGGTTTTTCTGTATTTCTCCAAATTTGACAGATATTGCCGTTGGGGTAGGCTATTGGCACGTATTTTTATCTTACGACAATGGCTTCAAATACTGTTTCTTTTGCTTCTCGCGATATTCTTCCTTTGATTGATCAGCTTGGTAGTACTCGAGTTTCGCTCGATCCTGCTTTGCAAGGGGAGTTAGATAGTGTTCGAAGTCAGTTGGGTCTTACGGAGACAGAGGGTCGTCCTGAAGTTCCGGATGCCATTATAGTGAGTCAGCGACTTGATCAGCTTTTGAGGGATGTTCGAATGCTTCCGCAGGGTGTTGGAGATGCTTGTCCAACAAATGATGATATTCAAATTGTCGATAATCTCTCACTTCGTGGTTCATTTGATGAAATTGCAGCTGGGCTTTTTTCGATCATAGCTCAAGATGGTTTTCATGCTGCTTCTGATTACTATAATCGCCTTGCAATATATGATTCCAGGCAAGCTGCGTTTATCTGGAATGCATATATCAATCATCCTGAAATTGCACCTGTTCTTTCTCGGATTGCTGATATTCTTGCACAATCTATCCCTGGATCCGATCTTTCCGATCAACAGAAAAAAGAGTTGGCCTATGCTGATATTCAAAAAAATCTTACCCATCTTCCTTCTCAGTATATTACTGCAAAAACCCCTGCAATGATTTTGCTCGGACGTGTTAAACGAAGTCTTATTGGTTCGTTTATGCATATTGTTACCGATAAGATTGCCGTCGGAGATATGCCTCTTATTGCAGGAGGTGAGTTGGTAAAAAATCCGGAACTGTTTCAAAAAAGTTTTGAAGTTGCCGGTTTATTTGAAGACATGGATCAACTTGCATACATGGATATGCTTAATAATCCTCTTGGACAAGCGCAAACTGCGAATCCAACTCAGGCTGAGTCGTACTTCCGTCAGCGTGAGGCGATCCCTGAAATGAAGGTTCATAATAACTTTGGATACGTGTATTTGAGCCTAGCACAGGCAGAAACGCTTGGATTAAATCCTCAGAAGGACGCCGTTTTTCCATTTAGTTATTACAATGAACAGTATGTTGCTGTTCCTGCTGGTTTGTATTTCTCAAAGAAGTCTCCTGATGCATTCCGGGCATCTATTGGTCATCTCCATGCTCTTGCTGATGCGTATCCTGGAACACCTGCTGAAGAGTATTATAACTCTTTGATCGCTTATTATATGTGCGGTGTTGATGAGTCAGCGAATGCATCAGATTCAAAAGATTCAAAAGCTTTCGTGAAGCAGTATTATGATTTGTGTTATGCATCTGAGCGAGCTTGGGTTCGCTATATTGCTTTTGCAGAAAAAGAACAGCATCAGTTTATTCATATTCATCCTTTTGAAAAGTACAGTACAGTTTCTACGAAATCACACGATCTTTCTCTTGGTATTACTAATCCTGCAGAGACGGCGCAGTATGTTGAAAGTAAGCAGCGTTTTCAGGAAAATGCTTCGAGATTTTTTGAACAAACAGGTATTACTGAGAAACATCCTGAGATGATTGCGGAGACAAGTCGGCTTATTCAGTCTGCCGGAACAATTTCTCTTAGTGCGCGCTTTTTCTCTGCTATTCCTGGAACGCTCGCTCAAAATATTCCTAACGAAGAAGATGGTCGTCAGGATGGAATTGTCGCACTTTTTGATACTGCGTTTGCGAAGGGTGCTATTAAATCTTCTCGTGGACAGGTAACTCGAAGAAGCGATCCAGTTGGTGTTATTGCGGATACGTTCGATCAGGATATCGACGTTCCGGAGAAATTTATGCTGCATTACATCGGCGTCGTTCTTTCTCATGAACTTAATCATAATGCGTACAAAGGACGTGAGGGAAGTTTTCAGAGTGATGGTCATGGACTTGAAGTTAAGCTTATCGAAGAGGCAAAAGCTACTGTTGGAATGGCTCTTGCATTTAACGATCCTTACAATCTTTCAGAGTCTGATCTCACCGAACTTCGATCTTCGATTCTCTTGATGGCAACTTGGTCGATGATGCGACTTCGTCCGCAGTTACGGGCTCAATACACATCTCATCAGTATTTCCGTGAGGGTGCCGTGATGCTTGATCATATGATGAAGTCTGGTCTTGTTAAGGTCGTTGGAATGGGGTTGCAGGAAGATGGTAATTTCCAGCCAGTGAGTGATGCAGGACTTGATGCTGCTGATTTTGAGTTTTTGAGATTTGATTTTACCGATGATGTTTTGAAAGATTTTATTCGACGTTGTGCAGATTTTCTTAAAGAGCTTTCTGAGCCGTATTATGAAACTCAATTCAAGCCAGATGCTTCGCCTGATAGAGTCGTTCCTGATGTCACGTCTGTCGACTTTTGGCAGGCTCTTTTGAGAACGTGTTACGATGAGGATATTGCCAAGAAGAGGGCTAATCCAAAATCTACTCCGTCAGATATTGCTGGGCTTGAGGCACGAAAAGATGCAGTTCGTCTTCCTGCTGATCCTGATATGCTTCCAAAAGTGAGGGCACTTGTTCGCTACTCAGACTTTAGCTCTGTTCAGCGTTTCCGTCAGGCTGTTGCACGACAACATCATATTGATCTGACCGATCCATCTCTTGATGAACACGTGAAAGCTGCTCAACAAAAAATTCAGTCAATGTATCCGGCGATTACTGGCTGATTTTAGCCTGCTCTCCCGTTGACTTTCCCCTGCGTTCCGCTAACCTAATGGCGACCTCTTTTGAGGCACATTAGCATTAACTTTTCTCTATGATTGATTCATCGAAAGTTGCAGAACTTGCCAAGGTTGCGAAGCAGATGGTAGCTCCGGGTAAGGGTATTTTGGCTGCGGATGAAAGTATGAAGACGGTTGGAAAGCGATTTGCATCTATTGAACTTGAAAATAACGAAGACAATCGCCGAGCGTTCCGTGAGATGCTTCTTACGGTTCCTGGTGAGGCGCAGTACATCAGCGGAGTTATTTTGCACGATGAGACGATTCGACAGACGATGGCTTCTGGAAAGACATTTGTTGCTGCGTTGCAGGAGGCTGGAATTCTTCCGGGAATCAAGGTTGATCTTGGTCTCGTAGAAGTTGGCAGTGAGAAGTTGACGACTGGTCTCGATGGACTCGACGCTCGTTTGAAAGAGTACGTCGCGCTTGGTGCGAAGTTCTGTAAGTGGAGGTCGGTGATTACGATTGCTGATGATGGATCAACTCCAACTGAAGAGAATATTCGTCAGAATGCGAAGGATCTCGCTGCGTACGCTTTGGTCTGTCAGGAAAATGGCCTTGTTCCAATGGTTGAGCCAGAGGTGTTGCTCGATGGTGCACACACACAGGCACAGGCGGAGGTTGCAAGTGAGAGGATTTTGACAGCGCTTTTTGAAGAGCTGGCTGCCGTTGGTGTTGCACTCGAAGGAACGATTTTAAAGACGAGCATGGTATTACCGGGAAAAGATTCTGGTGTGAAGGCTTCGCCACAGCAGGTTGCAGAAGCGACACTTCGAGTGTTTAAGAAGTGTTTGCCTGCAAATCTTGCAGGTGAGGCGTTTCTTTCTGGAGGACAGGGTGACACCGAGGCGACTGAAAATCTCAATGCGATTAATCAGGACAAAGCGTTGCCATGGCCTTTGAGTTTCTCGTATGCTCGAGCGCTTCAGGACGCTGCTACGAAGACTTGGAAGGGAAGTGCTGCGAATTTGGAGGCAGCTCAAAAAGTTTTCCTTCACCGCGCAAAGATGAATAGCCTCGCTTCGCTCGGCCAATATTCATCCGACATGGAACAGAATTTTGTTCCTGAAACAGGTGCAACCGTCACTCAGGATTAAACTCAAGCTCGTTGTCCATTTGTATAGTAATAAGATATCAAAATGGACACAGTGGCTTCGAAATATTCCCTGGTCGTTTGATCATTATCGTTATCGTTTAACTCCATTTGCAATATGCAACTCGATGAACATCTCAAAACACTTAGTGCAGAAGACCATGTGCAGCAGGTTATCATGACTTGTGCTCAGGGCGTCTATGAAATTGCGGCGCTCGTGCATACGGGTGCGGCGCTTGGATATGCGGGTTCGCAAAATGTTTTCGGTGAGCAGCAACTCAAACTTGATGTCGCCTCGAATGATATTTTATTGAAAGTTCTCGGCGAGCAACCACTCGTCGATTTCGTTGCTTCTGAGGAGATGGATCACGAGCAACAACTCCATGTCTCTAATACCGAAGAAGGAGGTCCACAGAGTTCTGGTGAATTTTCTGTGGCCTTCGATCCGCTCGATGGGTCGTCACTTGTTGATGTGAATTTTGCGGTTGGGACGATTATTGCGATCTATCCGAAAGGTTCATTCATTGGTAAGAAACCTGGCGAGATGCATGCTTCCGTGATTGCGGTGTATGGTCCACGAACAACACTTTTTGTTTCCATCAAAGGAAAGGGGACGCATCAGTATCTTTTGACCGACGGTGGTTTTATGCTCCAGAAGGAGTCTTTGAAAGTTGCTGACGAGGGAAAGTACTTCGCTCCTGGAAATCTTCGAGCCTGCCTTGAAAATCCTTCATACAAAAAACTCGTCGACTTCTGGCTTGAGAGCCAGTACACGCTCCGGTATTCCGGTGGCATGGTTCCTGATATCAATCACATCCTTCTCAAGGGGAAAGGTGTTTTCACCTACCCGGGTTATCTTGGTCAGCCAGACGGGAAACTCCGACTCTTATTTGAATGCGGAACGATGACCTTTGCTATGGTTGAGGCTGGTGGATATGGCACTGATGGAAAGATCTCCCTTTTGGACAAATCTATTGAAGCTCTTGATCAGCGAAGTCCTATTTTTGTTGGATCGGTGAAAGAAGTTGAAAAAGCAGTTTCTTTCTTTGTATAATGCTCCTACGCTTCGTTACTGCATTTGCTTTGTAACAGGTATTGTTTCAACTTCGTATTAACAGATCATGACCGAGCCAGAGATTCAGAATTTGGTTGAGCGAACCAAGAAAGGTGACAGAGATGCCTTCACGTCGCTCTATGAGCACTTCGTCGATCAGATTTATCGATATGTGTATTTCCGTGTGAATTCGGATGATGCTGAGGATATTACCGAAAATGCCTTTGTAAAGGCTTGGGAGAAGATCCATACCTATACAAACAATGGTAATACGACATTTTCTTCGTGGCTCTTTCGAATCGCTCATAATCTCGTGGTCGATCACTATCGTCAAAGCAAAACGATCGAGTCGATCACCGAGGAGTATCAGGAGTATCGCGCCGAGCATCATCCTGGTGTTGTGACTGAGCGAAAAATCGAAGGCGATATTTTAAAGGAAGGACTGAAGCTGCTCAAGGATGATTATCAGCAGTTTTTGGTTCTTAAGTATATTAACGAGCTTTCTAATCGGGATATCTCCAAGATGCTTGGAAAAAGCGAAGGGAGCTTGCGTATTTTGCAGTATCGGGCTCTCAAAGCCCTGAGGGTTGTTTTGGAAGATAAAGGCTTGAAATGGTAAATCTGTAAAGTAAATTGTAACAAAATGTCATTTTTCCCGTTTATAGACATGTAAAACGACCAAAAGTCATCAGTACAATGAATATTCCATGGTTTTACAATAAGGAAACTCTTGAAGAAAAACAGCTTGAAAAGCTGGGTGAGTTGTTACGTACAGAAGTGGCAGGGGAGAACTTTTCTCCATTGTCACGCGAAAAGAAAGATAAGATTCGTGGACATATGTTTGAGCGAATTGATGCTCTCACAGGTGTTGCCCAGCAAGAGCTTCCTCTTATTATGGCGCAGGTCGAAGGTCAGGTCGCAGATGGCGAACCGGATGGAGATGAGGCAGAGGCTTATTTGATCGATCGACTCATTACATGGATGAAAGATGCTTCGCAGACAATTAAGATGGATCCTATCAAGAAGGCTGTTATACGAGAACATCTCTATGATCTTCCGGATCGAATGGTGTTTCCTTTTTTCAAGCGACTTACTGCGGCAGTTTCTGTTGCGGGTATTTTGAGTGTGACGGTTTTTGCTTTTGCACTCAAAGTTCCGGTTACTTTTGCAAAAGAGCTTACGGTTGTTCATGATGTTGAAGGAAGTGTCATGATTCTTCGTAATGGCAGAGAGCTCTCCGCATCCAAAGGTTTTGAGATTCGTGAGGGTGACAAAATTATTACAGGACAAGATGGAAAAGCGGTGATTACCTACTTCGATAAAAGTATTACCCGCTTTTTTGAAAATACCGACGTGTCGTTTGATGCCCTTCGATCAGAAGATTTTGGTTTCAATCATACAGTTTCTTTGAGTCTTACTCAGGGACGTATTTGGTCTAATGTTATGGATTATGTTTTGAATTCTGACTTTACTGTGAAGGCGAATGATTTGATTGCAACTGCTTCGAAGCGTGCTACCTTTGCTCTCTCTTCCGAAAATCATGAGGCATCACTTCAGGTGTTCCATAATCTCGTGAGTGTTGAAACTCCTTCGAATTCCGAAACAAAGACAGTAGTGAAGGGTTTTCAAATGGTTACAAATCCAGAAGTTGCTCGACAAATTGTTGAACCAATCCAGCTCAAAGAGAGTGATAAGAAATGGGTTGCTGCCAATCTTGTTAATGATCAACAGGTTCTTGGTGAAGTTGAGAAAAATAATACTGGTGTTGTTGCTGGTCCCCTTGGAAAGTTCCAGGAAAATGCTTCACTCCTCCTTGCTTTCAATGATGATGAGCGTTTCCGACTCGAACTCAATGTTGCAGAGAAATCTTTTTATGAGACGTTGAAGAATCCTGGGGCAACTGCCGAACAAGTGAAGTGGTCGTTTGATGGCCTCCAGAGCATTGTTGCCAAAGTAGAGTCGCTCCAATCTGACGATTCAAAAAAGTTGGCAAATGCGGTTTTGCAATCAGCTCGCAATGAACTTCTTAGTGCCAAGCCAGATTCTCGAATTTATGATCTGAAGATTGCTCTTGAGGATAAGGACTTTACTGATGCCTCTGAAGATACGAAGTTAGCTCTTGCTCTTGATCAGGCTTCGCAGTTTCTCGCAGAGGCCCAGGATCTTCAGGACAAGGGTTTGAAGGATCCTGCACAAAAGGCTGCTCATAAGTATCAAGAACGCATGAAAGATATCAGTGCTCTTGTTGCCGCACGCGAGGAAAAGAAATTGCCAGTTGATGAGGCGTTGTCTTCGAAACGAGCTGGTCTTGAAAAATTATATATTGCCTATAAGAATCCAACGCCAGTTGTTGAGGAAGTGGTAAAAATTGCTGCACTTCCTGCGGATGGCGTGAAGCCTGATGATACGAAAGGCGATGTTGCGAGTGGCTCTGTGGCGAGTTCTTCCACGGCAGTTATGGGTGGCGGTGCGCCTGCTGCTGGTGTTTCCGTTGGTGCAACTACGGCTGCTACGGTGGGCGGTGTGCCGTCTGTTGGCGGTGGATCTGTTGATTCTGCTGCTCGTTCAACGGATGTAAGTGGCTCGACTGGTGGTTCAGCTGGTGGCTCGACGACTCTTCCTTCTGGTGAAGTTGCAGAACCTCTCGTTGATACAAGCATTCCTCCAGAGGGTGAGACTGATCTACCACCGAAGTTACAGATTAATAAGTATTAGGACGGGGTATTTTTGAGATTCATGGATGAGATACATCGCTGATCTGGTTTTTTCGTGGTGCATCTATCGTAGCTTGATCTGGTGCGTGAGTTGCAAATTAAAGATGATGTTTTAATATATCATACATCTCAAAAAAGTGCCAAAAATGAAGCTGAATTCTTCCCCTCAGGCCTTAGTTTGGAGTTTTAGAATTTTCCTGCGAGTCGTAGGATGAGTCCAATTGCGGCGAACATGCCGCCGAGAATCCAGAAACGCATAACAACAGTGGCTTCGTTCCAGCCGAGTTTTTCGAAGTGGTGATGGATTGGGGCGATGAGGAAGACTTTGCGACCAAAAAACTTCTTAGAGGTCAACTGGATGATAACTGAGAGGGTCTCAATGACGAAGACGGCTCCGATCAAAATGAGTGCGATGGCCGAGTCGGTCATCATCGCGATCACACCGAGCGTGGCACCGAGGGCGAGGGCGCCCGTATCGCCCATGTAGAATTTGGCGGGCATGATGTTATACCAGAGGAAGGCGAGGAGGGCGCCAACAATAATCGCGCAAAAGGTTGCGAGAATAAAGAGGCTTTGTACGAAGGCAATGACAGAGAAACTTCCAAATGCAATCACAAGAAGTCCGCCCGCAAGTCCATCGAGCCCATCGGTGAAGTTGACTGCGTTGGCTGTTCCACTGATAACGAATACGAAAAGGGGAATATACCAGAGTCCAATTTCGAGTGATCCGAACCCTGGAATGTGAATCGAGGTAATGTTGAGCTTGAAGTAAAACCAAAGCGCTCCGAGTAATGAGAATAAGAGGAGCCAGAACATTTTTGGTTTAACGTTGAGTCCTTTGGATTTCCCTTTGATGTTAATGTAATCATCAACGAGACCTAAGAGTCCTGCGGTAATGAGCGTAAAAATAGGAAGCCAAGTTTCATTACGATTGATGAGGGCGTGGTCGATAATGCCAAAGAATGAAAGAACTCGTGAGAAGATAAGCGTAATGAGAACGGTTCCCCAAATAAGCACGCCTCCCATGGTCGGCGTGCCAGCTTTTTTCGCATGTAGTTCATTAAAAATCGTCGCCTTTTCTCCGCTTGTGGCATTGATTCGCAGTTGTTTTCCGAGTTTATGGTGATGAAGGAATCGGATAAAGGCAGGCGCGAGCGCGAGCGCGAGCGCAAATGCAAACATTTCCGATCCGACAATGAGAACGATTTGTCGAAGTGCACCCGAGAAGAAAAAAAGTGTTTTTTCCATGAGAAGATATTACCAGTTAAAGTTTGATGCTGCCCAATCAACGAGCGCGACCGACTCCTTGAATCGATCAGGGGAGTCGAGAACGACGGTTAAGAGTGGGGCATTATTGTTTGGAAGAGTTGCAACACCGACAAACGAGTAGCCCGCTTCAAGCGTATGTCCTGTCTTGAGTCCCTTGAAGCGTGGATCTTTTATGAGCAAGACATTGGTGTTTTCGAGTTCATGCTTGAATTTTCCATTCACTGAACTGACGGTTGTTTTTGAAATTCCTACTGTGTATCTAATAAAACTATTGCGATAGGCATATGACCCCAGAAGCGCAATGTCTTCCGCTGTTGAGTAGTTATTTGCATGATCAAGTCCCGCTGGATTTCCAAAGTGCGTATTACTGAGTCCAAGTTTTTTTGCTTTTTCATTCATTTTTTCTACAAACTTATCGACACTTTCCGCATTAAAAATGGCAAGAGTGTACGCAGCGTCGTTTCCCGAATGAATCAAAAGTCCTGAGAGGAGGTCGCGCACAGTAATTTTTTCTCCTGACGCGAGCCATATCCTTGATCCCTCAACCTTTGTTGCACTTTCGGGAACTGTTACAATATCGTTCAAATTATTCTCGTCGAGAATAATGAGCGCGGTAATAAGTTTCGTAATACTTCCGATTGATCGTCTTTCTCCGATGCTCTTCTGGCCGAGCATTTTTCCACTTCGTAAATCCATTACAACATAAGCGTTTGCCTGGATTTTTGGCGGTGGAATGTTTTTTTGATCACTTGTTGTTTTTGCTTCTGGAACTGGCGCAACAGAGAGAATGTTTTGGAATGGAGCTGGTCCTTGATTTTGGATTTCCACCTTTGCCTGTGGAATTGAGTGGAGGATAGATGCGAAGTAGAGTGAGAGGAATCCGCTAATCATGGGTGTTTTGAGGGTGATTGTTTGAATGAGGCTATTTCTCGAGGTGAGAGTTCCCGGTAAGTACCTTCTTCGAGTCTTCCGAGTTTTACTTCTCCGATACGGACTCTTTTGAGATATTGTACCGTAAAGTGCATGGATTTGAACATTCTTCTGATCTGTCTTTTTTGACCTTCTTCGAGAATGACTGCGAGATAGGTTCGTCCAGTGCTCTTTTTCGTAATCGTTGCTGACTTTATTTTTGCGAGTTTTTCTTTAAGAGCCGATGGTTTGCCTTTTTCATTTTCTTCATCTGTTAGTATGATGCCTTTTTGCATCTTTTCAATATCGTTCTCCGTGACATCTCCGACACATATGACAAGATACTCTTTCTCACATGTGTATCTCGGATGCATAATGGTATTAGCAAACGCTCCATCGGTCGTGACGAGAATAATTCCCTCACTGTCTTTGTCGAGTCGTCCGACCGGATAGAGGTGGGGGATTTTTGGCAAATATCGAACAATTGTCTCTTCAGCGTGAATATCTGAAAGAGTGCAAGTTACTCCTTTTGGCTTATTGAACACTAAATATGTGTGCTTTTGTCGTGGAATAATCTTTTTCCCCTGATACTCTACCTTATCTTTACTTGGGTCAATTTTGGTTCCGAGTTTTGTGCATGGTTCACCATTTACAATAATTTTCCCCTGCACGATAAGCTCTTCGGCTTTTCTTCGAGAACAGACGCCACAATCTGAAAGATACTTTTGAAGTCGAAGTGGTTCCATTATTTTTTCTTAGGGGTTGCTGGTACTGGAGTTGTTGTCTTTGTAGATGTTGTCTTTGTGGTAGGAGCTGCGGTTTTGGTTCCTAGTGGAGCCATACCGATTCCCGTGTTTGCTGTTCCTCCTGTTGTGTCCTTTGGAGCCGCTTCGCCGGAAACGACAGTTGGTGTAAGTGGTACAATTCCATCAAAAGAGTCTTTCATCTTCCTAGGAATGTAGTCGGCACCTAACTCTATGATAATATCCGCGTCACTCATGTACTGAGGTTCGAGATATTTTGGTGGGATCTGTGTTGATATGACTCCAGGAATGAGTTTTTGGAGTGTTTCGATGATCTAACCCGGGATATCTTTTTTGAGATAATAGGTTGTTTTTTGAATGTCTTTTGCTTGTCCGTTTCCAAATCGAATAACGTTTAAACAAAGTCTATTGAGGATGATTTTTGTTTCTGCGGCTAGTCCGATTCCTTTGGTGCCATTCAGTATTTGTAATTTCAAATCAGATTGTTTTATTTCTGGATGATTGAAGATGACGTCAGTAAGATTGTGAATGTCTTCATTGTTTGATTTTGCGGCTACAAGTACTGATGCACCGTTATAAAGGTCTCGTGCTGGAGTGTATAGAAGTCCACCGCACTGAGCTGGATCATCATGAATTCTATACGTTACGATGTTTTCTCTCTTCACTTGTGATCCAATTTTTCCAAGTGTGAGAATTTCTCTGAGAGCGAGATCGGTATCGATGTATTTTTGTAATGATTCGTAAATATCCTGGAGTTTTCCGGTATCTCCCAGTACCCCTTTTTGTTCAGCTGTTTCTTTTAGAGCGTAGAGAATGATTTGCTGTCTCGTTGAACGATCAAAGTCTGATGTACTATGTCGACTTCGGGCATATTTAAGGGCAGTTTCCCCATCAAGATGCTGTTGACCTGCCGAAATGGAAAAGATCTCATAGCCAATATTCTCTCCCTTTGGATACATTGGATCGTACACGGCTTGCGGAACATTCACATCAACACCACCAAGCGTATCGATAATTTCTTTGAAACCTTGGAAATCCAACTTGAGATAGTACTGTACCTGTATTCCTGTAACATCTTTAACGTGCTCTTCGAGCATCTTGATTCCAAGTTCTGCGCTTCCCAATTCATTTTTTCCTATGTGATACAGGTTGTTAATTCTCGTGCTACCAACTTTTTTGTCCGTGATATAAAAATCTCGCGGAACGGATAATAATGTTACCTGATTGGTTTTTTGATTGATGCTTGCGACAATGATAGTGTCGGTCAGATCCGCGCCTTCATGCTCTCCTCCTCCTGTTCCAAGAAGAAGAATATTTGTGTGTCCATAGCTATCTTCTTGCAAGTCTTTTCCAAGAGAAAAAACGATATTACGTAGGCTGATGCCTTTAATAACTTTGTATGCACTAAATATCATGACAAACGCAATGATCGCACTTAAGATAATCGTCTTTTTTGGTGTAAAAAACTTGAAATCCTGAGGTGGTTTTAGCTTTTCCCTAAAGCTTTTAAAACTTTCCCGACGATGTGCATATTGAGAGAGTCGATCGGTCCGGATTTTTCGTCGTTGAAACTCCATGATTCAAAAATAGGTTGCCAAAGTATTTTACGCAATTTCCAGCTCTTTTGAAGGGCTTTATTTGTTTTTTATTTGCTTAAAAGAATGGTTATTTTTAACTCTCCTAGCTTTGTTGCTCCAAGTCCGATACCAATTCGCTGCCAGCTGCCATTATCTGCTTCTGATTCTGTAAATATTCGAGAAGCTACGTCCTGTACACTATTGGTTGAAAAGATGAACATCTGTGTTGAACTTTGAATATTTGCTGCTTGTACCATTTGAGAGAGTGAGCTTCCATCATCCGTTTTGAGTCCGAACGTATCGAGTTTTGCGAGTTTTTGACTCCAGCTGTTGGCAACTTGCAGAAGCGCTGCACTTTCTGTCAGCGGTTTGTTTCCCTGAGATGTTCTTTGATTATTGAAAGAGGTGAGAATGTTATTTTTTAGCGTTATGAGAGAGTCTTCCGCGAGAGGATCTCCAGAAAATTCTTGGGTGATTTTGAGGGTACCATCGCTACTTTTGACTATTCCAATGCCTACTCGTGTCCAAACAGGGTTGAGGATGTTTTTTCGATGAATCGGACTTCGTAATAGTCCCTGCATAGATGAAAAAAGCGTTTGTGCATTTGCGAGATTTTCACCTACTTCACTTGCGTAATGAGCTTTTTTTCTTCGATCTTCAGGAGCCTCTCCACTTGGATTTATGTGCCCAAAGAAGTGTCGATTTTCCATGTCGACACTGTGATTTTGTGCGAGAGTATTGAGATTAGCATCTAGCTTTACAGATGAAAGGCCTATTCCAGTTCGAATTGCATTAATCATATTCAGCATGGATTGGCGATCTTTTGCGAGATTTACATTTCGCTGTAATGGACTAAAATCATTTGCCATATCCTGAAAATCAGGAATAAGTGGAGTTGCTGTTGTTGCATAAAATGGGAGATTGATTGCCGCACCCCCACCTTCGTTATTTATTTCTATGATGTACGTTCCGTTTTCTTTTGTATTGTAATTAAACGTAAAGATGTTTCCCTTTTGAATGATGTCACTTGAGGAAATTTTGCTACCTTCTACTGTTCCATTTGGGCGTGTTATTAATGCGGTTCCTTGTAGATTTTCAAGGGCTGTTCCTTGAATAATGATGGATGATTTTGTTTTAAGGATACTCGAAGATTTGTTTGATATGCTGATGTCGGTTTTTTCGATCGTTCTAAATCCATGATACGTAATTTGTACTTTTTGTTTTATGCCGTTCGTCCATGTTCCTGTATTCCCAGGTGTTTTTGTTGATAGAGTTATTGTTGCTGATCCTGGCTTGAATAAGCGAAAATCACTATATTTGAGTGGGATGGTATTTGTGTTTTGTCTCACAATATAGCTTATTGTTTTTTCATCTTGTTGAAATGTGATTTTATACCAATCGTCCCTAGTTCGTTTCCAGGTAACGGAGGTTGTGTCTTTATCTTCATCGTATGAAAGATATATTCGATTTTGGATTCCTGTTGTCTTGGCCGTTCCCTTTGATTCGGCTTTTAGTGGATCTACATGTATTTCTCGAATTTTGCTTTTTCCGTTATTTCCGAGAATGATTCCGAGTTTGTAGTTTCCGGTTTGGGGAAAACGTAGTGGAATTGTAAACGTATTATTTACGATTGGTGAGCCGAAGTTGATGAAACTTTCTTGATTGTTAGTATCTGTGTAGTTCAAAAAAGCGAAAAGTTCGGTAGCGTTATTGGGATTTTGAGTAACGCGACCTTTGATTACATAGGTTTCGTATTGGTAGAAGATATTTGGAAGAGGGGAGTCGAGTTGAACATTATCAAATGCAGTAACTTCAATGTTTGATGGAGTGATTGAAGTAGTGGTTTTTGACGGTAATATTGGCTTGTATACTTCATTATTGAGAATAGGGCTTTGATATTCATCAAATAATGTCGATGCAGCAAAAGCTACCTGTCCTCCAATGCTATTGCCTAAAAGGCAGATTGCTAATAAGAATGAGAGGTATTTTTTTCTTTGATCTTGGGATGGTTTTTTTGATCTCATGTGGTAGGTTAATAGTACACTATGTTTGCTGATTTTGCTGATGATTTTATTGGATCTTTAAATCCGCTTGCCCGAGCCAAGAATGAACGGCTGGAGCGGGGATTGCCACTGTATGATTACGCAAGTGGTAGCGTGCATGATGCTGGAATTCTTTTTCCGCAGGATGTTTTGAAGTCTGCGATGGATCATGCATTTGTTCGTGCTGAGAAGTATGCTCCGGATTCAAAAGGTCAATTGCTGGCCCGTGAAGCCATTGCTCGTTATTATGCTGGATACAAGAATGGGGATGAAGAGCGGGTGATTTTGACACCGGGAACGAGTCAGTCATATTGGTATGTTTTTACACTTCTTGCGAATGCGGGGGATGAGATTGTCGTTCCGCGGCCTTGTTATCCATTGTTTGAATACATTGCGAAACTCTGTAAGGTTACACTTACGTATTATGATCTTGAAGTTAAGGATGGTATCTGGAAACTTAACATTGATTCACTCCATCGAGCGCTGAATGCGAAAACTCGGGCGATTGTTTTGATATCTCCACATAATCCAACAGGTCATGTTCTTTCTCATACAGAGCTGGAACTTATTCGACATATTGCATGTGAAAAGAATATTCCCCTTATCATTGATGAGGTTTTTTATGAATTTGTTTTTGATGAGACGTGTTATGAAAATGGGAACTTACCTCAGCGAACTGTTCTGGCCGATTGCCCTCTTGTTTTTACATTAAATGGTTTCTCTAAGATGTTTGCCCTTCCTGGAATGAAGATTGGATGGATTAAGATTGATGGGTATGCTGATGCTGTTCATACAGCTGTTTCTGCCCTTGAAATGATTGCTGATACCTTTCTTCCCGTTCAGGATATGGCGCAATTTGCTGCTGCGGAAATTTTTGAAAGTGGTCAGCTTTTTTTACGAGATTATAAAAAAACAATTCGAGATGCCTGGACCGAAATGAAGGATATGTATTCTATTGTTCCACAGGGTGGATTCTATGGAGTGAAGTTTATTGGTGACCGAGATGAGGATGTATATGCCCTTGAGCTTTTGCATAAACATGGAGTTTTAGTGCATCCTGGCTACTTCTTCACTTGCCCAGAACCTGCTGTTGTTTTTTCCTTCTTGAAGGGCATTGAACATTTTGCGCTCGTGTGAGTTTTGTGGTATTGATATATTGAATTCCTCATTCAATTTCTATGCCTCCAAAAAAGGCTCCTTCTCCTCGAAAAACTTCTGTGAAGAAGGCTGCTCTTCAATCTTCAAAAAAAACAGTTCGTCGCGCTCCTGCGTCGCGCTCCCTCTCTGCTCGATTTTCCGCATGGCTCGATACTATCTCCCCTGCGTCCGTTCTTGGAATCGGATTGTGTGTCGTTGTTTTTTCTATTATTCATTCTCTTTTTGTTGATCTCGGAGACTGGTATTCTTCTCTTTCTAAACCAAGTATTGAAGTTAACGGATGGATCTTTGAATTTGTTCTTACGGGCGTTTTTGCCTTTGTTACTGCCTCTATTGTCATTCTCTGGAATGTTCGAACTCGTGGAAGAGCGTTTCTCATGTGGCTCTTTGTACTGTTAGGCATGGTTCACATTATGTGGAGTATGTTTTTCTTTGGCCTTCATGCAACCCAGATAGCACTTCTTGATATTGTTGCTCTTTGGATTCTTCTTTGGACTATTATTCTTCTTGCATGGCGTCGCTCTAAATTCGCTGCATTTTTTCTTCTTCCGTATCTTGGATGGGTTACATTTGTTACCGTATTTAACGGTCTGATCGTTCTCAATTATCTTGCTTAAAAATTCTCACATTATGCCTCGTGCAAAAGCAAAAGTCGTATCGAATATTTCTGAAGATGTGAATGAAAAAATCTTGAAAATTCATCACATCCCAGCATATTTCTTGATATTTGCCCTTGTTGTTGCTTTTTACTTTTTATTTGTTTCTCTTCAGCCGTTTTTTACTGTCATTATTTTTGCCGGTGTTTTGGCCACTGCTTTTTATCCAGTTTATCGTCGTATCTTTTTGGGTGTTAACCACTCGACATTAGCAGCTGTGTTGAGTTGTATTATTGTAACACTTATTATCGTCATTCCTCTTGTTATTATCTTCTTTCTTCTTGCGAGCGAGGCGGTAAATGCCTATGCCTCTATTCAAATGAAGGTTAATTCTGGTTTTTTTGATCCAATTTTGAAGTGGAAGCCGGGAAGTTTTGTGTACGACGCATATCGTCATTATTTCCCTGATTTACGTTTGAGCGACGTTGATCTTTCTGCCCAGATTACAACTTTTGCCCAGACAGTAAGTACTTTCTTGATTGAGCAAGCACAGGCATTTGTTTCTGGAATTTTTGGCTTCTTCATCAGTTTTCTTATCATGACTGTTACGCTGTTTTATTTCTTTAAAGATGGTGAACATATTGCTCATAGAATTTTGGAACTCAGTCCTTTGCCTGTTAAATATGAAAAACGCTTGTTGACTCATTTACATCGAATGACGAAAGCAACTCTCTATGGCACGTTTTTGACGGCTATTGTCCAGGGTGTTATTGGTGGAATAGGTTTTGCTATCGCGGGAGTTGAACAACCTGTTTTATGGGGATCGGTTATGGCAT
The DNA here is from genome assembly GCA_037447365.1 of Candidatus Peregrinibacteria bacterium. Taxonomy (GTDB): domain Bacteria; phylum Patescibacteriota; class Gracilibacteria; order UBA1369; family UBA12463; genus CALREA01. The sequence goes on from JBBIGU010000001.1 coordinate 36,732, forward strand.
TTTTTGCACTCCTTCCTTATGTTGGTACTGGTTTTGTCTGGCTTCCTGCTTCTGTCATTCTTCTTGCTACAGGGCATACCGGATCGGCTATTTTTCTCTTTCTTTGGGGTGTGCTCATTGTTGGTACTATTGATAATTTTTTGCGACCATATCTTGTTGGGAAAGGCATTATTACTAATTCACTTTTAACGTTCCTTGTTGTCCTCGGAGGAGTTATCGTTTGGGGTTTTCCGGGTGTTGTCTTTGGCCCACTCGTCCTTACGATGCTCACAGCTCTTCTTGAAATTTATGAGAAGGAGTATGGCTCTGTTCTGAAGGGTCTCGATCATGACGGAATTTAGTTTTTATTATCCATCCTGTTATTATTGCTGCGATGATACTTCCGCTTATGAGAAGCGGTATGAGTATTGATGATGATTCTGACTGGCTTGATTCATTGATAACTTTGTAACTCTCTAATATGAGAGTGTCTCCTTTTTGTATTGCGGTGATTTCTATTGTTTCTCCCTTTTTTGTTATTAACTGTATGAGATCTGGTTGGATTTTTTTTGGATCAACATGCACAGTGAATACCTTTCCATTTCTTTCGATATCGAATGAGTTTTCTGTGTCTAGTTCGCGACGCACTACTCCTTTGATGCGATAGTACACTGGATTTGGTTTTCCTTTTGTAATCATGTCCGTCCATTCCCATTGGCTTTCTTGTGCTGTTTTCATGCTTTGTGCCTCCGCACTTCCAATGAACCAGTTTTTCCAGCTCACGACGTTTTGTGTCGGTGCGTCACCTGTGTTTCCATCTTCGATTCCTATAGTTGTGATGTTTGCAAATGAAATATTTTCTGGTGCGTTCTGAAATTCTATGGTGTCCTGTACAACATTGTCTGCGTCAATAAGCTGTACTTGATCTCCAGTATTTTTGAGCTGAATTTTTGTCGTTTTGTCCGAGATAGTGATGTATCCGAACGCATCAATGCTCGTGCCTTCTGGAAAGGTAAATGTTTTTCCTGCGGCGTTTTTTATCTTCCATCCACTTACATTCAAAACTGTTCCTGATGAGTTTCGAATTTCTATCCACTCATTTCCGCTGTCGCTTCCGGATGGGTTTGGAAATACCTCAGATACGTCTACAGGGCTTTGGTTTCCGGTTTCTGGATTAGTAGTATTTGCATCAGGTTCAGTGATGGAATTCGTATCTGTTGTGGTAGTTTCCTCGTTTTCTTCTCCTGGTGTTGTGTTTGTTGCGATTTCCCACTCTCCATTTTTTATCCTTGCCCAACTTTTCCCTGTTTCTACCTTAGTATAGATGTATTGAGATGTTACTGCTCCGTTTGGGTCTATGAGGCGTACTGCGTCAGTGGTGTTGTTGAGTGTAATATTCGTAATGGTATTTGACATGAGAAGGAAACTTTCTGAACCGATAGTTTCATCTTTGAATGTATACGGTTTACTTCCTCCTTCTATGTCGTCGAGTTGCCAACCAGAAAGACTTACTGGATGATCACTTGTATTTTTGAGCTCGATCCACTCTTTGCCGTCATCGCTTCCTTCTGGATCGGCGAGAAGTTCGTTGATGATCACTTCGTTAGCTGCGACTGGAAGTGATGGAGAGATTGCGAGTGGTGTTGGGGTTTCGACAGGGGTTAGGAGCGTTGCTTCTATCTTCCAATCATTTCCGGTATTGGTGTCGATTCCTGGGCTACGGGCAAAAATAGTTTCTTTCGGAAGTCCACTACTTGAAAGACAGTCTCCAACAGTTCCATTCCATTCGGTTCCAAGTTTCAGGAAGTCCGATTTTTCCTGGTCGGTTGGTGTTGAACTCCTCCAACAGACGGCATCTTTTATAGATCCCTTGTCATCGACGATCACAATCTGGTCAGTGGTTGCGGTGAGTCCCGGTATGTCCTTGAAGCTATATGTTTCTCCAGTTCGAATAGGGAAGTTGGTTAATGTCTTGAGGGTTGAGTCGATCGTTCCAAGCTTCCAATTATTGAGTACTGCGCCGTTTCCATTATTTCCGTCATTTATTACAGTTATATCGACGAAGTCAGTTGCACTATTGAAGCTGAATTTACTGATTTCTACCTGTAGCTCGGCGATTCCGCAGGGAATAATGGTTGCTGCCAAAGCTGGAGTGACGAGTTGTCCTCCTATAATAAGGAGCGTGATGAGTGAGATATGGGCGCGAAGGTGTTTTTTCATGGGATAAGGGGTTAGTGATTTTTGTTCATGACCCCATCCTACCGAGTCGACCTTACCAATTTTTAAACTTTTCTTAACATTTTCTTTAAAAAAATCTGACAAAGAGTCAAAAGAGCCCCTTATCCAAAGCTGAATCTTGACTTGATTGACCTTTTTCTTACAATTTGGTATTTTTGAGCTGTTTCACATCGTGTCTATTTTTGTTTCGAAATTCATGTCAACTATCCATCATTCAGCTTCAAACAATTCGAGAAAAGCGCTATGCCTACGAGTCGGTCGCCTGATGATTCATGGAAAATTTAGCTTTGAAAGGATCTAATAGTTGGTCTGGTTTTTCAATATAGGTACGGGTGAACGAAGATTATTTGATCTAACGTTCCTTACCCCATGAGTACATTATCATTGTTGCTTGGAGTCATCGGCCTTGCCATTGGAGCTGCCGCTGGTTACAGTATTCGAAAAGTTTTTCTTAGTAAGCGAGATCGTGAAGTTATGGAGCAGACTCAACGCCTTGTTGATGAAGCTCATTTGAAGGCGAAAGAGATGGTTATGGAGGCGAAAAATGAGTCTCTCAAAATGCAGGAGGAGCTTAAGCGCGAGGAGCGATCGAAGCATGAGCAGCTTGAAAAAATGGAAGAGCGTCTTACTAAAAAAGAAGAAATGCTCGATAAGAAGCTCGATGAGTCTGAAAAAATGAAGACTGATCTCGAACACAAGGCTCAATCAGTCAAGACACTTCGTGAAGAGATCGAGAAGATGTATAACGCCCAGGCAACACAGCTTCAAAAGATTGCAGCACTTACTCCGGAGCAGGCAAAAGAAATTCTCCTTAAGCAGGTTGAAGAAGAGGCAAAAGGTGATCTTTTGGCTCAGATGGAAAAGGCCGAAAAAGAACTTAAAGAAAAAGCAGGCGAGAGGGCACGTTACATGATTGCTGATGCGATTCAGCGCGTGGCTGCCGATGTGACTGCTGAGTCTACGGTGACGATCGTGAACTTGCCGTCAGACGATCTCAAGGGTCGAATTATCGGACGTGAAGGACGAAATATTAATACATTTGAACAGATTACAGGAATCGATGTTATCGTTGACGATACGCCAGGTTCGATTGTGATTAGTGGTTTTGACATGATTCGACGATACATTGCGAAGATGACATTGGAGCGACTCATTGTTGATGGTCGTATTCATCCAGCTCGCATCGAAGAAACCTATGAAAAAGTAAAAGAAGACGTCAATAATATTATCAAAGAACTTGGTGAGAAGGCGGTCTTCGAGACTGGTGTCACAGGTCTTCATCCAAACTTGGTGAAGTTGCTCGGACGACTTAAGTTCCGAATTAGTTACGGACAAAATGTGCTCAAGCACTCTATGGAAGTTGCTGTTCTTGCTGGCGCGCTCGCTGCGGAACTTGGTGCTGATGTGAATGTTTGTAAAAAGGCGGGTCTGCTCCATGATATTGGAAAGGCTGTTGATCATGAGATTCAGGGAAATCATGTGAAGATTGGGGCCGAGATCGCGAAGAAGTTCGGTCTTACTCCTGATGTGATTCACGCGATCGAGGCGCATGACGGAGAGATTGAGCCAAAGACTGTTGAGGCCATGCTTGTTGAGGCAGCAAATCTTATTAGTAATGCTCGACCAGGTGCATCGAAAGAAAATCTCGACACCTTTATCCGACGCATGCAGGAACTTGAAAATCTCTGTATGTCATTTGGCGGCGTGAAGAAGGCCTATGCTCTTCAGGCTGGTAATGAAGTTCGTATCTTCGTGAATGCTGACGATCTCGATGACTTGGGCAGCAAACGCTTGTCACACGATGTCGCACGCAAGATCGAACGTGACTTCCAGCACCCAAATCCAATCAAGGTCAACGTCATCCGCGAGATCCGACGGGATGCTACGGCGGATTAATAATGAGTAATTTTAACTATTTCTATGATGTACTTTAACCGGGGCTTGTATTTCATGATAATGTCCTCGGTTCAGAAAAAAATGAATAGTAAGGGCCAAAAGTTGTCCCAGGAAGAAGTTGATGAAAGACTAAAAGAGAAGTTTCCAAAAAGATACACCTACCTCTACTCATTTGTAGTGATTTTGTTCATTGTGGGCGTTCTCGCTGGCTTATTTGTTTTTTTATTTGGCCTCATTGGTCTGCAGAGTAAAATATATAGCCCTCATGATGCCTGGTTATTCGCCTCTACAGGTCTTTCAAGCGGCATTTTCGGTGCCATGAGTCTTATTTTTGCAATCATAATGAGTGCACTCATTTTTTTTGGAATAGCCCCCTACTTCTTATTCATTTTCATTCCGAGATTTAAGCGTTTCCTTGAAATGATGAGCCTTAAGCAAGGTTGGCGCAGTATTTTTTCATTTCAAATGCAGATGTTTCTTATGTTAAAAATACTATTCGTAATTTGTATCGTTGCTACTCCTCTTTTGTTTCTTTCGCTTAATAATTACAGCTATGTAACTCAGAATGGAGCTTGTCTTAATACATTTTTTAATTTTCATGAACGGTGTTATTCATGGAAAGAGATATCAAAGGTTTCAATTGCTGGCCATATGCGCTCGAGGACTAATTTATATCTAGCTTATGTTTTGCACTTTGATGATGGAGAGAAGGTTGATCTTTGGAATACGAGCGATTTTCTCGATAAAATTACGAAGATTGATCAGACGTTGGTTTTATATAATATTCCATTTGAGGTTGAGTCAGTGGATGAAGTGGCACGTCAAAAGATTAATGATCGATTTTCTGGAAAGTATCTGCAAGTTATTAGAAAAATTCTAAGAATCTGATATAATGTTTTCCTATGCGAGCTCTCTTTCTTGATACTGAGACGACTGATATTGGAGCTGATGCTCGACTGGTTCAGCTTGCCTATAAAAATGCGCTTACTGGAGAAGAGGTGAGTGCTTATTTCAAGCCACCTGTTGAGATTTCGTATGGCTCGATGGCGGTGCATCATATTACCAACGAGATGGTTGCTGATAAGCCGGTCTTTGCTGGAAGTCAGGAGCAGATCGCGTTAGTTGCCTTACTGGCAGATACGATTTGTGTTGCGCATAATGCGCCTTTTGATGTTGGTATTTTGAAAAACGAAGGCGTGGACATCACGACGTATATCGATACTCTTCGTGTCGCGAAACATTTGATTGTCAGTGAGCAGTACAATTTGCAGTATCTCCGATATTTTTTGCATCTGAATACGACTGAAGTTCGTGCGCACGATGCGGTAGGGGATGTGCTTGTCCTTGAGGCGTTATTTTATCACTTGGTTGATGTTGTTCGTGAAAAGTTTGGTTGCGAGACAGATGATGATGTTATTTCAAAAATGCTCGAGTTGACCTATGTTCCGGTTCCTTTGAATGTTTTTACCTTTGGCAAGTACAAGGGCAAAACGTTCGATGAGGTTCGCGGAATGGACAGGGGATACATTACCTGGCTTCATACGAGTGAGTCGCAAAAACCTGCGAGCGAGCAGAATGAAGATTTGATGTATACGCTCCAGTTGTGTATCGGTGGCAAGTTGAATACGCCGACGCTTTTGTAGCTATTTAGCTTTATTTTTACGCCGTTTTTCCTCTTGAAAGTAATGTATTAGCACTCTAAAATATCAAGTGCTAATTTTAGCATTTTCTTATATTCCTAAATTCTTATTTTATGAGCATTACACTCAAACCAACCGACGATCACATCGTCGTAAAGGCTGAGGAGCAGGAGACGCAGACTCAGTCCGGACTGTATATTCCATCAACTGTTTCTAAAGAGCGTCCGCAGATGGGCGAGGTCGTGGCCGTTGGTCCTGGAAAAATGACCGATGATGGCAAGCGCCTTGCGATGGATGTAAAAGTAGGGGATACAATTCTCTTTTCGAAATACGGTCCAAGTGAGGTGAAGATCGATGGTAAAGATCTTCTTATTCTCAATCAGAGTGACGTTTTGGCGATCGTTCAATAATTATTATTTTTCAATTCTCAATTAACTTTTTACATTACTATGGCAAAACAAATTTTATTCGGAGATGAGGGGCGATCGAAACTCCTCAGCGGTGTGCGAAAACTTGCTTCTACGGTTTGTATTACGCTTGGTCCTAAGGGTCGCAATGTTGGTCTCGATAAGAAGTACGGATCGGCTGTCATCACCCATGATGGCGTGACGATCGCGAAAGAGATCGAACTCAAGGATCCGTATGAAAATATGGGTGCGCAACTTGTAAAACAGGCTGCGACGAAGACGAATGATATTGCTGGTGATGGAACAACAACCGCAACACTTCTCGCATGGAAGATGATTGAAGGTGGAATTCGAAATATCACGGCTGGTGCGAATCCTATGCAACTTCGAACAGGCATGGAACTTGCGATGAATCGCGTGGTTGATGAGCTCGAAAAAATGGCGGTCAAGATTGGTGATTCAAAAGAAAAAATTGCACAAGTCGCAACGGTTTCTGCCCAGAATGAAGAGATGGGAAATCTTATCGCTGATGTTCTTTCTATGGTTGGAAGCGATGGAGTTATTACGGTTGAAGAGGCACAGACTATGGGTCTTACCAAAGAAGTTGTGGAAGGTATGCAGTTCGATAATGGCTACATCTCCGCTTATTTTGTGACCGACCCAGCTCGAATGGAGGCGGCATATGAAGATGCCTACATTCTCCTTACCGATAAGAAAATTTCTTCGATTCAGGACATTCTTCCTGTTATTGAAAAGGTTCTCAAGAGTGGAAAAAAGGAGCTCGTGATTATTGCTGAAGATATCGATGGTGAAGCACTCGCTACGCTCGTGCTCAATAAACTCCGTGGTGCGTTCAGCGTTCTCGCAGTCAAGGCTCCAGCATTTGGTGAACGACGAAAGGAGATGCTCAAGGATATTGCAGCGCTCGTCGGTGGCCGTGTGATAAGTGAAGAAGTCGGTCTCAAACTTGAAGACACCGATCTTAGTGATCTCGGTCGTGCCGGTCGTGTTGTTGCCGATAAAGAAAAAACGATCATTATCGATGGAAAGGGAAGTAAGGCCGACATCGAGGCTCGAATTGATGAGATCAAAGTTCTCATGAACAAAGCAACTTCAGACTTCGACAAAGAAAAATTTGCAGAACGTCTCGCAAAACTTGCTGGTGGAGTTGGTGTTATCAAGGTTGGTGCTGCAACAGAAGTTGAGCTCAAGGAAAAGAAGCATCGTCTCGAAGATGCTGTCCAGGCGACAAAAGCCGCTGTTGAAGAGGGAATTGTCCCAGGCGGTGGAGTTGCCTTGTTGCATGCTCTTCGAGCACTTAGCTCAATTCAGGCAGAGGGCGATACCAAGACGGGTGTTGAGTTAGTGAAGGCTTCTCTCATGGAGCCACTCATGCACATCGTTCAGAATGCTGGTCAGGATGGAAAAGTTGTCGTCAACAAAGTTCTCTCAGAAAAAGAAGCGATTGGTTACAACGTGATGACTGGTGAGTACACTGATATGATCAAGGCTGGTATTATCGATCCGAAGAAGGTAACTCGTTCTGCCCTTCAGAATGCGGTTTCTATTGCAGCAACCTTCCTTACTATGGAGGCGGCTGTTGTCGAACTTCCTGAACCAAAAGAACCTGCAGCTGGCGGTGCCGCTGGTGGTATGGGCGGAATGGGGGGTATGGCGGATATGTATTAAGCCAGAAGTTCCTGCACAATTTTGTTTACCATGGCGCCGTCTGCCTTGCCCTTCGTGCGTGGCATGAGGGCGCCCATGACCTTTCCGAGATCGGACTTGCCTGATGCTCCTGTTGCTGCGATAACTTCAGCGACGATGGTGCGAACTTCTTCTTCTGAAAGTTGAGCAGGGAGGTACTTTGCGAGGACGGCCATCTCGAGTTTTTCTTTTTCTGCGAGCTCTGGGCGGCCACCTTTTTCGAATTGCTCAATTGAGTCTTTTCGTTGCTTGATCTCCTTTCCTGCGATTTGAATAATGTCGTCATCTGTTGCAACTTTCTTATCGCCGGCTGTTTCGAACTTCATAATGGCTGCCTTGAGCAGTCGGATTGCTGATGTTGCGACCTCGTCTTTCCCTTTCATTGCTGCGATGAGGTCTTGCTGAAGTTGTTCTTTGAGTGCCATGTCTACAAATTTAAAAAATAATAAATATCTGTACGAATTTGATTATACCCGATCTAGTTATTTTGTATATGGCAGTGCCCCGTCTGCTTCATTGACACGCGAATACTGCGTGATACCATGAGTGACGTTGTATTTTAATTATTAGAATTATGAATTCTCCACGCAGAGCCCTGACAGTTGCCCTTATTGCCGCTCTTGCTCTTTCTTCTGGATGCGCTTGGTTTGCTCCAAAACCACCAAAAGAGGCAAAAGATATGGTTCAGACTGCTCTTACTAATTTCTTCACACAGTCATCGCACAGCCATACAGGTACGTTTGAACTTAATATGTTAGGTAAGGATACAACAGGAAAGGCGCAGAACGTTACTCTTCGTATGAGCCTTACTGGTAGTGAAAACAAACCATTCCAGGGTGGTACAGGATTTACTGAAAATATTGGTATCAATGCAAAGGTTGATCAGGATACGTATGCTACTAATCTTGAAATTCGAAATAAAGAAAATAATTTCTTTGTGAATATTGCTAATTTAACAGGTCCAGAGTCTCAAATTCCAAAAGATCAGGTTAGCGCTCTTCTTGCTAAGTGGTGGAAAATTCCACTTCCTGGTGATGTGTATGCCAAACTTGCTGATCAGGGAGCCCAGTCATATATGAGCCAGATCCAAAATAACTGGCTTGCTGCTTCTAACTATCTCAAGCGCCTTGATTATGATGGTACTGATACAATCAATGGTCTCAAGAGTTATCACTATACAGGCGAGGTTGATGTTGGAAAGTTGCAGGCATTCTTCGAAGGGTTCTTCAAGAGTCAGGGTGCTGAAATGACGTCTGATGACCTCAAGAGCCTTCAGGAAATTTTTAATAGCTCTAAGGCGACGGTTGATTTTTGGATTTCAATGGATACGCTCGTCCTTGATCGCGTAAAAATTACTGCTCGAATTGATAAAATTACTGGTGATGATGGCAAGACCGCAGGAAAGGCCGATGCTACCTTTGATCTCTCATACTCAGACTTCGGTAAACCGGTTGTGATTGAAGAGCCAGCTGGTTCTACAGAATTTAATTTGTTTGGACTGTTCGGTGATGGAGATGAAGTTCCTCTCGAGGAAAGTGTTCCAGCTCCTGTTAAGACACCAGCTAAAACTCCAGCGAAGAAGTAGGTTATTGTTTCATATCGAATGAAAAGAGAGGTGGAATATCCTCTCTTTTTTATTTGGTATTTTCTAATTTGATCAGTGCCTCTTTGAGGTTCTGTATTTGCTGATTAATTTTCGTTCGACGATTGTGGAGAAATTTCAGAAAGGTGCTTGGGTGAATGGCTTCATATCGGAGTTGATATATTTGGTTTTGGCGATGTTCTTCTTTGAGTTGCCTGAGGGCTCCACGCTTCAATAAACCAACAATGATGTTGTAGGTACTTGAACGTGGGAGCTTTATGATTTTTGCGATGTTTGTTATGAAACTCGGCCCCATCTTGAGTATCGTGATATATACGACGGATTCTTTCTCGCGAAATCCGATGTTTTTGAGAAGTTCTATGAGGTGATGGAATGTTCCTGGATTGATCATGTGTGTATTTTTTCAGCGATGGGTTTGTGGTGACAAGCATTTTCTGTTGTTGATAATTGGCAATTTTTTAGCTGGCTTCTGTTGATGATTGTTGACAGCGGGTAGCTATGGATAGCCATGGGTAACCACTGATACGATACTTGGCATGATCTTTGCGTATCTCGAGGTATTTTTGTTGGCTTTTTTGAGTGGCATTATTGGCGGCTCTTTTGGTTGGATTACTGGTGGAATTGTTGTAGTGAGTAGTTATTGTTTCTTTTGGTATCGAAGTAGAAGGCGATTAACATGGCTTGTTGCCCTGATTATTTGTTCGATGGTTCTTCTTGGATATGGAAGGTTGTATGTGGCGCAGCAAGGGAGAGAGAGTTTTTCTCGGTTTCTTGTTTCTTCTGGGGAGATAGGACAAGTGCCAATGACATTTTCTGGTGTGATCGACTCCGATCCAGCCGAAACAGAAAAAGGGAGTATGGCATATGTGAATGTTGGGATGGGGGTGATTCGTGTCGGGTTGCCGAGATATCCATTATTGTGGCGAGGACAGTTGGTAACGGTTCGCGGGAAGGTTGCGCTGGCTCGTGATGGCACGACGTGGGCCATGCCAGAGGCGATAGCGGTTCGAGTCGAAGATCCCCATGGAATTACAGGATTCGTATTTCACGCGCGACGTGAGGTGATTACACGTATGGGAAAGTTGTTTCCCGGAAGTAGTGGAGGGTTTCTCGTCGGAGTATTGGCGGGTGGAAGTCGCGGGATGAGCCGGTCGGTTATCGATGATGTTCGCGCGACCGGTTTGACCCATGTGATTGCGGTTTCTGGGTATAATGTCACGATTGTTTTAAGTCTTATTATTGGGGCGTTTGCCTACCTTCCCAGACGGTGGAAAGCGTTGCCGGTTGGTGTGTTTTTGGTTTTATTTGTGCTGTTTGTTGGTTTAAGTGCCTCGGCTCTTCGTGCAGCCATTATGGGTTTTCTTTCTGTGTATGCCCTGGCGGTTGGACGTAAGCGTGGTCTTTTTTTGGCGCTCCTTTGGAGCGCCATCTTCATGCTTCTCTGGAAACCCTTCATGCTCGTTGAAGACAGGGGATTCCAACTTTCCTTTCTCGCAACGATCGGCGTCTGTTATATTGCTCCGATTATGACTTCGCGCATTCCTTCCGCTTTTTCTCCGTGGATTCGTGAGTTTCTCCTGGAGCCATTTCTTATGACGTTTGCTGTCTATCTTGCAACACTTCCAGTGCTCTTTTCTTTTGAGCAGTTTTCTTTGATCGGACTTGTTACGAATATTATTTTTGTGCCTTTTATCCCGTATTGCATGATACTCGCATCCCTTGTTTTGACCTTAAGCTTCATATATTTCCCCTTTGCTCTTTTTCTTGGCCACCTTGGAACAATACTCATTGATGTGTATTTTTTTCTTATTCATCAGTTTGCCATACTACCGTTTTCGAATATTCAGGTACCGCAAATGGCTCGTAGTTTTGTGATGAGCTACTATCATATTTTGTGTGCGACGGTTTTCCGTATGACTGCATCGCGTTCTACGAACATTACAAAAACTACGCAACGTTCTTGAAGTCATCGAACTCGTCGATAGCTTTCATCATCTCATCGACAACCTCGTCGCTCGGAGTTCCTGTGATCTGACCATCGGTTCCCATGCTGAGAATTTTTGCCGCAAATGCTGTGGCCTTTCGGCGCTTGTACTGCATAAGTTCTTCGCCCTTCATTTCTTTTCCAGTGTGATCTCGAACGCCATACTGACCAAGTCGTGCTGGTGAGTCGGTAAACTGTTCTCCATCTTTTTTGAAGCGCTTTCGGTGTTCACGAATATCAACTAGTTTCTTGTTTCGGAAGATGTCAGTTTCATCGAAAATCTGCATGTCTTTCACCTTTCCAGTCTCTCGATCGAGCATCTGTTCACCATCGCTATACTCAAATAATTCTCCGGAAAGTTCTCCAAACTCAGTGTTGTCGTTGCTTGCGACACGTGCCTCCATGCCTTGTTTCTTTGTGTGAAGTTCATGCGCATGCGCGCGATCTGCAATCTCAAACAAAAGGTGATTTGCTTGAATCTCTTCCTCCATTCCTGCCTGATCTTTGACGTGCGAAAGAAGATCTCCAATAAACTGACTATCTGGATTTTCGAGCATTCGAAGCTCTTCGAGACGTTCCATGTTGGCTTCGTCATCTGGATTGAGTCTTGCGATTTTTTCTCGAATTTCAAGCTCTGCTTGCTGATTTTTCTTTTCACGGAACTCATTTGCCATGTTGAGATAGGCGTTGAGTTTTGTCTGTTTCTGGAGATTTTTCGTGAGCTCTGTTGCTGCCTCCATACTAGAAAGCGTTCGTTCAAGTTCTGCACCGCCGTCTGGAAGAAGTGTCTTGAGCATCTCGATACGACCGGTCAAATCTTCTTTATAAAAAGTTGCCTCGTGTGTTTTTCTCACGTCATCAGGCAGTTCGCCGAATACCTCAAGAACCTTTTCACGCTGCGGATTATCCAAGTCAGAGTCTTCCATAGCTTCTTCCATTTCTTCGACATCCAAGTCCGCAAACCACTCTTCGTATGATTCGACACTATCGGGTGAGAGGAGGTGACTTGCTACCATTTTCTTGAGTTTTTCTCCCCAAGCTTCCTTCATATCTTCGCTCTTTTCCATATTGTTTTCGATCTCTTCAACGAGTTTCGTTCGATCTCTTAAGCGCATCTCGTAGAAGTGCTCATGTTTACTTTGAACATCCTTTGGAAGTGCCTCGAATCGATCTCGAACATCTTTTCGTCGTGGGTCGTCGAGTGTCGATTTCCCGAGAACGAGTTCCTTTTCTTTGAGGTTGAGTTTCTCAAATTTCGTTTTGTATTTTCCAGCACTTTCTTTTCCGATGAGTCTTTCTTTTAGCGCAGCATCAAGCTTCTTGTTCCACTTTCCAATTTTATCCATATGCTCACCGCACTCCTTCGCGATTTTCTCTTTATCAGCATATTCTGCATTCCAAAAATCGTATTGTGCTTGAACATTTGGTGGTGTTGCTTCGTAAGCTTTTGCAAAGCCTTTGAGTGTTTTCTCCACCTCTGCAAAGCTCTTCACAAACATCTCTAACATCTCTGGTTTTTCTTCTTTTCCGATACTTGAAACGATGAAGCTTTTTTCTTTTGGACTCTGATATTTGGAACCTTGCCAGAGTGCAATAAGCGTGTCTCTTAAGCCTTTTTTCATGTTCTCGATAACTTCTTTTTTTGCCTTGAGTCCTCGTGCTTTTTTGAGATCTGCTTCATATTTTTTTTGTGTTTCTGGAGAGAACTTTTTGAAAGTATCCTGAACTGATTTGATGGAGTCTGTTTTTGCATCTTCCTCGAGTTCTGCGAGCATTTTTTTCTGTTGGTCGAGCGGTGCCTCACGGAAACGAACACTGAGCTGCTTTATTTCTTCGTCACTATAAAGGCCTGACTTCTTCAACGTCTCGGTGACTTTTGCGAAACTTTCTACACTTGTTTTGAGCTCTTTGAGGAAGTCTTTCTTTTCGTGACGTCGGAGTTTGTTGAATTGGTCGAAGTAAGCCTTTGACTCTTTGCCATCACCAACAACCTTGATGAGCTGATTACGCAGGTCTTGGAGCGATTTAATCTCATCACCAAGCTTTCCTGCCCATTCTTTTTTCTTGTCGACTTTCTGTTCGCGGAATTGATTCTTGTACTCTTCGAGCGTATCGACGTTACGAGACTTGTCCTTTCCAAAGAGCTCCTTGTTTTTGTCGAGACCTTGGAAGTAATCCTGCGTGAGTTGGTGTGTGAGTTTGATCGTTTCGTTGATACTCTTCTCAATCGCTGCGAGTTTTTTTGGATCTCGATCTTGGTTTGCGAGCATGAGTTTTTCTTGGAACGCCTTTCTTTCTTCTTCGCTCAAAACGGTTCCGTTACTCATTAATTGTTTTCGAGCCGCATTATAAATACCCGTGAACTCTCGATTCTCGGCCATAATTGTGGCTGCATCCTTTTTTCCTTTCGATACTGACTCGAGTTGCGAGTCCGCAAATTTCCGGTCGGAGTCTTCGGTATCGGTGTCGAACGCTCGTGCTGCTGATTCTGGACCTTTTGCCATGGTAGTTGAGGAATATTACTTAGGCCTTTTTAGGCCTAAGGTTTGGTATTGTATCATGTTTTATCGAGAATGCAAGGCAGAATAAAGCAGACATGGGGGCGGGCTACGCACGCTCACTATGTTCGCGTGTGCTAGACACTACAAGCTGAAAACCCACAACTCAAACAGAGCATGCATCCTTCAGCAATCTGAACCTGACCCTGACACTCAGGGCACTCCTTGTTGATAATGAGTTCGGCTTTCGATTTAATTTTTTGATGAGGACGTGTCGACTGAATTTCGAGATCGTTCAATTTTGCTGTCACAGCGCTCGTTGCACTGACCATAACGGGTGGTGGGGGAATGAACTCGGCCGCGCGATGTTCGATAGGTGTTGGAACGGGTGCGGGTGCAGGCAGCTCCGTCTTCGACTTTGCTGTGTTGTTAACCTTTCCAATATTAAGAACTTGATTGTCTCGTGAGCCATCTCGGTAAATAGTTACTCCTTTGCAGTTGAGATCGTAGGCGAGCATATAAGCTTTTTCGACATCCTGCATTGATGCTGAATTTGGGAAGTTGATCGTTTTGGAAACGGAGGCGCAGATGTTTTTTTGAAATGCCGCCTGCATCCGGATGTGATTTTCTGGAGAAATGTCTTGTGCGGTAACGAAGACTCGTCGTACGTCTGCTGGAATTTCTTCGGTGAATCCCTGGATGGTTCCAACCTTGGCAATTTCTGCCATGAGATCTTTTGAGTAGAAGCCTCGTTCGCGTGCCACTTCTTCGAAGTAGGTGTTGGTATATACGAGCTCGGTGTTGTCCATCATGTTCTTGATGAACGAGATGGCAAAATTCGGTTCAAGTCCTCCACTAGCCTCTGCAAGCATACCGATCGTTCCAGTTGGAGCGACAGTAGTGAGGTAGGAGTTGCGGACTTTGATACCTCGTTTTTCCCAAGTTGAACCTTTGTATGCACCGAATGTTCCTCGAGTTTTTGCGAGCTGTACAGATGTTTCAATGGCTGCATCTCGAATAAACTTCATCATTTCTTCGCCTTTTTTGAAACCCTCTTCTGAATCGTATGGGATCATGAGTTGGTAGAGCGCGTCTGCAAATCCCATGACGCCAAGTCCAATGCGTCGAGTGTTTTTCGACATCTCTTCAATTTGAGGAATAGGGTACTTGTTCATGTCGATCACGTTGTCGAGAAAGTGTGTCGTTATAGCAACAACTTCTCGAAGATGATCCCAGTCGAAGTCTTTTTTGTCTGGACGAATAAATCGATTTACGGCGATCGATCCGAGATTACACGAGTCGTATGCGAGGAGGTCTTGTTCGCCACATGGATTCGTTGCCTCGATCTCCCCGAGATGAGGTACAGGATTCGTGGCATTCATATTGTCGATGAAAACGAGACCTGGATCACCATTGAGCCATGCATTACTAATAATGAGATTAAAAACCTCTCGAGCTCGGAGCTGTTTGATAGCTGTCTTTGTTCGAGGATTGATGAGGTCATAGGTCGTATCTCGCTTGAGAGCTTCCATAAATTTTGCTGTGATACCGACGGAAATGTTGAAGTTCGTAAGAGTTTTCATGTCTGCCTTGCAGGTGATGAACTCGAGAACATCTGGATGATCAACGCGAAGGATTCCCATGTTTGCGCCACGTCGCTTGCCTCCTTGTTTGATTTCCTGTGTCGCAGCGTCGAAGATTTTCATGAAAGAAACTGGACCGGATGCTACTCCAGATGTCGACTTTACCATGTCGTTTGATGGTCTTAGACGCGAGAAAGCGAATCCTGTTCCGCCACCAGATTTGTGAATAATGGCTTGGTATTTGAGTGCATCGAAAATCCCTTCAATTGAGTCTGGGACTGGTAAAACAAAGCATGCTGAAAGTTGCTGAATCTCTGTTCCTGCGTTCATGATCGTTGGCGTGTTTGGCATGAACTCGAGGTTTGCCATCACGTCATAAAACTTCCGTGCAGTTTCTTCATATTGTTCTTGTGTTGCTCCATAGTTTTTGTCGGCGAGGGCGATATTGTTGGCGATTCGTTCGACAAGTTGTCGTGGCGTTTCTTTGATCTCGCCGTTTTCATCTCGTAGCAAATAGCGTCGCTTGAGCACTTCGAGGGCATTGTTGGAAAAGTTCAGTCGCTCGTCGGCATTTCCCTTGCCAAGAATAGACTCGGTCTGTTCGCGTTCCTGTGTTTGTTTGGCTCTATAAAGAATATAGGCCTTTGCGGTTTTGGCGTGACCTCCTTCGATCAATATCTTTTCAACGAGGTCCTGAATTTGTTCAACCGTTGGAATCTCATCTGGCCCTTTGAAAAAAACTTCAATGACGGCTGTGACTTGATTGGCGATTCTTTCAGCAATACTTCGATCCGTTCCACCAACCGTCTCAGCTGCTTTCCAGATTGCTTCTGCGATTTTGGATTGATCGAAATCAACGATACGACCATCCCGTTTCTTGATGTTTTTTATTTGTGCCATAGGAGTATGGGTAAAATGTGTGCGTATTAGCTGATTTCACAAGCGCCTCCGGCGCAAGCGAGCTCTTTCGAACCTTGTGTCTGATCTTCTCGTTCATAAGCAACAATCTTTGAGAAGTCGACCTTTGGGAACTTTTTCATCATCGTCTCGTACTGCTCCTCAGTAATTTCCTCGTATGGAGCGAGTCGGTAGACGTGATTGGATCGTGGAAGGAATGAGAGACCTCCGATCATATCCCAGTTTTCGTAGAGCCAGTTGGCAACATTGATCCACTCATCTTCTCCGACAGAAATTGTGACCGAAGGGTTGTGTTCGGTGAACGCCTCCTTGACCATTTTCCAGTAGTTGAGTTGTTCGAGAGCTGTCTGATCGTTTTTGTAGATAGACTTTTCTGGGGCTTTGACAGGGAATTCGAGTACGTATGTCACAGCATTTTCTGCAGACTGTCCGACCTCTGGGTGGTACGGAACACCCTGATCTCGCATCATCTTGAAAAGGCTATCTGTAGCGGAAATTCGGATGCGTCGGATATAGTATTGTGAGTTTCGTGGGTGCATGCCTGATGATGCATCGACGAGTTGCGAAACTGTTCCTGATGGCTTAACCGCAGTGACTGACGCTGAAGGATTGATGCCAAATCGCTTTGCGTATTCTTTGTTGACGTTGACTGCCTCATCCTTGAGTTTTGCCATGAGGACTGGATCGCGGACTACCTTGCAGTCCCACTGACCAGTGATTGAAACTCCGAGAAGTCGCTCTCCTTCGCAGTTTTCTTTCCATTCTTTAGAAAGGTAGGCGAAGTTGGTGAGTGATGATTGATAGGTTCCAATAATAGATGCGAGTCGAGCCTTCTTCATAAGTGTCGCTTCGGTATCTTCTGATCGAGCAACGATCTCTGAGAGGTTACAGAACTGTTTTGATTTCAAAATAATTTCTCCACATGGATTGGTTCCGCAGGTATCCATGTCTTTTTCGAATGTCTTCCATCGTCGCTCTGGGATCTGGTTTGCGAGTGATCCTCGGTTGAAGATTCCGCGTTCTCCAGAACCACCTTTCATGAGCGAGACCCACTCGTCGAGGAAGGCAGCATTTGAAGGTTTGTCCCAATAGACAGCTGAGTTGTTGGACATCATTCGCTGCGGATCGGTGAGATAGAACTGACCATCCTTAGCATGTCGCATGTCGTGATCGTCGAGATCTGAAAGTGAAATAAGGGCACTTCGTCGAACTCCACCAGAAACAACCACTTCACCAATTTTACAAATAATATCGTGAAGGTCGAGGTTAGAGAGACGTCGTCCCTGCTTCTTCATAATGCGCTGTCGTGAAAAGTCGATCAGTGAAATAAGTGGCTCTGGACCTGAGCTTTTGCCACCCATCGTTTCGAGACGTGCACCTGCTGGTCGAAGTTTACTGTAATCAAATTTGATATCTCCACCGCTGAACCATGTGTTAAGACCGAGAACATATGCGTCAGCCCATCCTTCCTTACTATCTTCAACAACGTGCGTTGTAACTTCTCTTCCTGGTTGTTGTTTTTTGATCTGTGGAAGTGATTGTGCGCTCTGACTTTCGACAGAGTAACCAACTCCTGTTCCGCACATGAGGAGGTACATGATCTCACCCAAGTCCTGAAGACATGAAGGTGCGATATATGAGCAGTTGTAGCCAGCGACGTTTGACTTTCGCGCAGCATCTCCTGCAGCCCAAAGAAGGCGCATAGAAGGCATAACTTCTTGTTTGAGAATAGCCTCTCGGATCTCGGTGTATTCCGCTACCGTGAGCTTGTCTCCGAGGTTTTCCTTCATGAAATTCATGTAACGATCGACGGTTTCGATCCACGTTTCACGTCGTCCTTCCTTTGGCATCCATCGTGAGTATGTTCGGTAGTAAACGAACTCAGAAAGGGGATTTCGGAAGTATTTTTTTCCTTCGTTGACGAGCGCTTTTACTTCTTCTGGAATCTCGCTCTGTTTTTCACGAGCACGAGTTCGCTCCTCTCTATATAGGATGTACGCTTTTGCGGTTGCTGGAAATTCCTCCATGATGAGTTCTCGTTCGACGACATCCTGGATTCCTTCAACAGTTGGAATGAAGTCTTTCACGATTCTTCCGATTCTCTTGAGCTCAGACTCTACTTTTCGTGCGATATAGTCGGATTCACGTCGTCCTCCTTCTTTCGTTGTCTCCATGGCCTTTGCCACTGCTCGTGCGATCGCATCTCGATCGAATGGCGAGATGGTACCGTCACGCTTTCGTACACTGACAATGGAAGGTGTTTTGACTTCTGTGGCCTCTGGTCGGGCATGCGAAGTGATAACTTCTGTCGTCGTTGTTGATGTGGTAACCGGTGTAGTAGTGGTTGTTCCGGCATTAGCGACCGGATCTTTTGTCTGAACCATGAGAGTGAAAGATAAAGGGGGAAATAATAATGGATGAAACCGAATTTCTCGTCGAAATTCAGTACAAACGGATGAAGAAACGAATGTCTTCTTGTAGGTTTCATCTTAGAATTTGGAACCTTTCTTATCAATGGATTGTGTCACATTGTTATTGCTCCTCTTGGAATATGTAGTGTTATTCAAAATTTTAACCTACTACATATAGTATATGCATATCAAGGAAGCATACACTACTGGAATGAAATGTGAAGAGAGAATTATGACTATGAATTGACCTTTGATCGTATGTATTTTCGTGTATTTTTTTCGCCGCGAAAATATGGGATTCAGAGCCAAGGAACTCATCTGAATCCTGCTGTCAAATTTTTCGCACTTATTGTTGTGGATAGATCTGTTTTCCTTCTTTATACAATTTGATGGCGAGGACTGGGCAGGCCTCGGCTGCCATCTTGATCGTTTCTTCGTCTGTTGAATCTGGATCGACGACGTAGGCCTTTCCCTGTTCTTCGTCGAGTTGAAATACGCCTGGGGCGACTGCAACGCATGGTGCTGCGCCAATACAGAGCTTACGGTCAACGACGATCTTCATTGCTGGTTTCTGTGTTGTTTCTCCTTCTGAGCTGTCTCCGAGCTGTACTGGTACTTCTGCCATGGTAATAGGGGATTATGGTATGGGTCGTTTTGATGCGGCGGTGTGCGTGTTATCGTGCTTTTAATGCGCTTTTGTGCCGCGCTTCGAAATACTAGCGCGAGTTCGACGTTGAGTCTAGGGGTAGTGGAGTGGGCACTAGCGATAGCGATTGGGCTCATGTACAGATTTTATCTGCTTCTCCTCATTTTCTTCTCCCAATACCGTCGATCCACGTGGTGCGCCAATGTATGATGGCCTTTGCACAGTGGTGCGAGGTAGTGAGGATCATGAGTTTTGGCTATGGAGAATCGTTGGGTGTGATGGACTTCTTCGGATGACTTGTGACACGTCGCGATCGAGCACTTGGTGCCGTGTTCTTCTGCGATAATTCTTCTCGTGCGTGCGGGTATATAGCGTGAATTTATTTTTTCGCATTCCTCTGCAATATTCTCTTTTTCTTGTGCGATCTTTTCTTCACGTTCCTTGATGGCATTGAGGATAATTTTGTTGATGTCTATGCCCTTGATATGAAGTTCTTCGAGTTTTTTCTGGACTTCTGGAGCAAGTTGAAAAGTACAAGTCTGCACGTGCAGACCTTGAGAAAATATTTCTGTATTCTGGCAATTTTCCGATTGTGCTGCTTTTACGTCCCGCACATATGTTTCCAGTGCTTCACGTGGAAGTATTTTTGCAGTTTCCATAAGCTCTTCTGCATTTTCTATGGTTGCAATTGAAGCCACTCGCGCGAGTTTGTTTGCGCTAACTTCACCACTAATGAGCGCTTGATGCAGTGCCGGCTTATCTTCGAAGCGCCGTTCGAGGTTCAGGATCAGGCGAACCTGTTCTTCACTCACACCACCAACCTTAAACGCGAATACAAAGATTGATGAGCAGCCCTGTTTCTCATACAACTTCCGTCGATGAATCTCAGGCAATAACCCTAGAAATCTATTTCTCCAGTTGCGTGCCTCTTCACCGTATCTCACGGCGGTAGATAGGAGCTGCATGTCGGACCAGTTACTCAGATTGGGCAAATTTTCCATACAGAATAAAAAGGTTACAAAAATAAAGGTGCCGGAGCGCCGAATACGCGATATGCGTACGAAGTTAGTGCTCTTTAGGCGAGTATTTTTGCGGGCCTTTTACTAGAATCTGGAACTGTGTGCCGCTAAATGAGAATGCGTAGGAAATCTATGGTGAAATTATACCTTAAATAAGCCGTAAATTACAGATTTCTATGTTGCGAATTTAAATGAGTTGTGGCGAAGATAGCCATGAGCTCTGGCGGAATTTCTAAATCTACTTTTAACCCTTTTCATCAATAAGATAGAGTCGATTGTCCTCAACCTTATATAAGAGGGGAGCGACGAGAATTTTTGGATAACGGAGACGAAGGCGCTTCACCTCACTGAGAATGAAATCTACTTCGTTACCAATTTCAAACATCGGCGCGAAGTGGTCGAAATGCTCTTCTGCTGCGGCTTTTTCCCATCCAGCATTTTCCGCAAGACCTGCGATGAATTGCTCTTTGCGACTAATGAGATTTACCATCGCGCACTTGGTGTGGCCCATCAGCGCGATCGTGTGAATATTTCCCACCGCAATGGCATACGAAACTTTGAACTCACTGTAGCGGAGATTCGCCCCACCCGCTCTCAAGATAAACGCAAAATTATCCGGAATATGCAGGTGCTTCCGATTGTCCATACACATGCCGATCAAGAGTTGCGCATTCGAGTAGGTCTCATGTTTCTTGTCGAGATTGTGATATTCGAGAAGAAGCTCGATCGACGTTCCTCGATATTTCTCGGGAATGTCGGCGGTGGAGTTGATGGGGATGAGGCGGTGCATAATTATTTGATTGAATCCAAAATTGCCTGTTCTAATTTCCTCGGTTCATCCGTGCCTATCCTATATATCTTCCCGTTTTTCAGCTGGATTTCAACGGCATCAAAACCGGAAACATTGTAAATGCACATCTTTGGCCACAGCCATCCTCGTATTCCCCATCCATAATACCAGTGATTCTTTACGGTTTTCGCGGACGTGATGTCGTGGAGCGAAAACTTTTTCCTATAGATACCGTAGCCGAATTTGATGTGTAGATATCTTTCATCAACCGTTACTTGAAGTGAGGTGAATGAGGCAAGAACAAACACAACGATCACCATGATCGCCGTAACGAGAAAATTCGTACCTGAGTCGATCGAAGGTGGTTCAGCGCGTGCCGTCATTTGAGCCCACCCAAAAAGCGCTGCTATAGCGAGCGTAATAGTCAGCATGAGGTAGCCAATTTGGGTGTGTTTGTAGGGCATAAATATTTACTGTATGTATCCGGTAATTTTAAATTTTTAAGGTCAATTAAAATATCCGAATATAGTTGAAGTTGATTGATATGATAGTATCATGCTGATAAGCGTGTTGCTATCTGTTAACTCGCAAAATGCATTAAGTGCAAAATTGACAAGCGTTAAATGCTTGATATACTTGCCTGCAGTAGAAGCAAATTTAACTCTAATATGATCGATTCTGTTTTAAGCGCATCCTATTTTGGAATGATGATGAGCTCCACGAACTTCGTGGTGAGCTCTTCTGGTGTCTAAGGCAGAATAGAAGATTAATACTCACATTCACGAAGTTCACAAGAACATCGTGAGTTTTTTTATGCATAACTTTTATTTATAATGAATTATTTACTGAGAGAGCATGTTCGATTGATTCGTAAAATAGCACGACTTGTTGATGCAAGTGCTGGAACCGTCATGCGATTTAAAAAAAGAATTTTAATAATTAATTATCTATAATAATGAAAACTTTAACACATATTACTGACGTAGGTTCATCTGCACATGATGGTGTCGATTCGAGTGAGCGAATTAGAAAACAATATTTGAGATTGGGCGTTGAGCCAAGAGTTGTAACTGCTGGTCAATCTCCTTTGCACGTTGCTTTCACTGCTTGTACTGATGTTTCCTTGAAGGCTCGGGAAAATGTTCAAAAGGTATTAGATCTACTTCAAATAAGCAAATCGGCCTTGTTGCCAACTGCACTTAATAGTGCACCAAGAAATGTTGCTAAATCCCAGGCAAATGGACAAGAAGATTATATTTATAGGGTAAGTTCTGGAAATAAAATTGATGAAACATTTCTTATCTATGGGCCTGAAGTGTTACGATGGGTTTTGGTCTTTCGCGGTAGGGCTGGAGTGGTGGTTGAAAAAATTACTGAAATTCATGGTGTTATTCCAAATACATCGAATGGATCTCAATTTCGATCTGCTGAACATTTACCTTTAGTACATTTTCTCGAAGTGCATGGAAAGCTTTGCGAAATGTCCGAAAGACAGCCTGTCGAATTAAATGCAATTCCTGATATCTCTCCGGATGATGGTAGTGTTGTAGTTGTTCCTCCTGATGAGTATGGCAATGGGCGAATTGTAGCTAGGATTGGTACTTTCAGTGAGGTTTTAGAAAGAAATCGGATTGAAATTGCTGGAATTTCTCCGCGATCTATCGCCGTTAAAAAATCTTTGACCGAAGTTGTTCCCGGTGTGCTTTCTATTTGGCCAAGCTCAAATCATTTTCCTGATGAAACCCTTGGGGTATTAAATATTGGTACTAGATGGAGTAGTGGGTCAACAAAAACAACAAATGAAGAGGTTATTCAATTATCGAAAAGACTCTCTAATCAAGTCGGTGAAAGGCATAGGGTTAAAACTTAAAAACTTGTGAAATCAGAAAAGTCAAATATGTTGCGAGCAGACTTGTATTAACTTTTCGAAGCATTGCTAACCCGTTCTTTATATTTTCTTATATTACGCCTTGCTTCATCCAACTATTTTTGATCTCCCGTTTTTTGCACAGAATCATTCAGTGAATCGCCGGTTAGGCTTTGTTCTTTAATACTTTTGCGAATCTCATGACTCCGTAGAGTATGAGTAAGCTTCCGACTGTTGTGTTTAATATTTGAATGAGGGATGTTGGCACCGTTTTCTTTACTAATGAAAATACGATTACTGATGTTCCCATGAATAACAAGGTTGCGAGTCCTACCGACAAGCCAAATATGAGCAACTCTCGTTTTGTGTAATTATATTCAATCGCTTTTGCTGTGAATAAACTTGTATACCAAATAATAGTCATTGGGCTGGAGATGGTGAGTAGAAAAGTTGCAGAAAAGCTCGCAAGAAGGCTTGAAGACTGAATAACTGAGGTCGTTGAAATGTTTGCACCTGATACACCTTTGACAATGATCAGTCCGAAAATAACCAAGACAACTGAACTGATAATTCCGAATGCTTTTTTGATATTCTTTTTTTCGAGCAACTTCCCAATGCCAAGAATGGCGAGTGATATGTACAATACATCTACGAGCGTAACTGCTGCTACAGCAACAAGTCCATCGTAAATCGACCTCTGCAATGCAAGGTTTATGATGAAAAAGAAAACTGGACCAATCGCCGTTTGAAGTATCAGCCCTGTTAGTAATCCATTTGCGAATACTCTCATGGTTTTATTATAGCTGTTTTCAAGCATGGCATCTAACGTTTCGGCATATACGATGTTTGGTAGGGCTATAATATCGCGAAGCGGTAGCCCTGCCAAATATGGGCGGAGCGACCATCGGGAGCGTAGCTGTATATGCCGTGTTATATGCTGTAAGCTAAAAAGGACTAAATTCTCCTAATTCTAAATTATTATTTTGGGCGATAGATTCTAAATTCTTTTTAAATACATAAAAATCCTCGGCGTTTTTAATGCTCGAAAATTCTGATTTTAAAACCAGTCTTTCATGTTCATCAACATATGGGCTGACTATGCTAATTGATTTTTCTGAATATGTGATTATTTGGTTTACATAACTGTACTCCACAATAAATATATACAAAAAAGCGATAGCGAAGATTGAAATGAAACATGTGAAATAATAACCCTTCTTAGATTTTATAAAATTTGAAATTGCAATATCCCATTTTGATTTTTTATCCTTTACATGCGGATGATGAGTGATCAATCTTTGATATAACATTACTAAAACAAGTATAAGTATTAACATTACAAATAATGATGGAAATTCATGAAATCCATCCGAAGCTTTTTTGTATATATTGTCTTTATAGTTTAGGAATATATGACTCATCAATTCTATGGTCCATATTCCAACAAAATGAAAGACTGGTTTTAGTATCCCTTCCCATAGCCCATTACCTATAGCGCCGAGAAATAATGTACCAATTACTCCGAGGCTGTACTTAAGTGTTTTATTTAGTTTCATATAATTTTTAGCTTATGGTATATAACGTCCGCGCATATGCAAAGTTGTTGCGCGGTATAATTTAGCGCGGAGCGCTTCACCGCGCAACAATTTGGGTGAGCGACTGTAAGGAGCGAACTGCATATGCGCTGTTAAGTGATGTGCTTATTTCAACTTGATTGAACGATCACTTAATTTTGATTTTTGCCCGTCTTTATCGGTAATAAATATATCCTCTTTCGTAATTTCAAATGTGTAAGTGTCATCTTTTGCCACGACGTGGTTTTCTGTTTTTTCAACTACTTCATATTCTTTTAGATCAAGATTTACTATCGATGATCCAGTAATTACAACTTCTCTTGCATAAAATTTTGAAGATTCACCGAATGACGAATTATCGAAGAAGTGGATGTAAAATACTGTATTCCAGTCTTTTGGAGCCTCGTAGTTGATAGCCTCTAAGAAACCATGAGCATCAATTTCATTGAAATTCCATTTTACGTCCTTAGCAACATATAGATTTGTCGGTTGAAAAAACAGAAAAAACACATTTGCTACGGCTGAAATTATGAGGGCAAAAATCAAAATTTTCTTATTCATATTGTAGTTATTAGGATTACTTTGTGAATTGCACTGTTGAAATAAGCATTTCACTTAACGTTCCGGGCTAGCCGATGTTTTGCGGCGGTATAATGTCTGGGCGGAGCCCAACACCGTCGCAAAATATGGGGGAACGAGTTAAAAAAACGTTTTGAATAGCCAAATAAAAAACATGATATTTCCAGCTATAAATGCGATAAAACCGTACCCGCCAACAAGTTGCCCGAAATGATGATCTGAGTTCGAGATAGATTTGTCTATCTTTCCATAGTTGTCACTATGCACTTTAAAAATATGAAATGCACTTGCCATACTCAAAAACCCTATAATTATGAGCAATAATGATTCGACGCCATTCATGTTTTTTTATTGTTAAATAATAAGTTTTTTTAGCTCGCTCACCGGCTAGCCCGTGTTAAGTGGTGTGTTTGCCGGGCGTCATTTTTTCTTTATCACTGATGTTTCGGAATATTCCCATATTTCCTGCATGGCTTCAGTTGGCATAAGCTCATTGGGAATCTCGGCTGGATTTTTCGGTTTAAAAAGAAGCAATTTATGTCCATCTGTATCAGGTATATAACAAAAAATCGCAGATAGCCAGCTTCCTAAAATTTTATTGTCCTGTTTAGCTTTTTTCTCTGGGTGAAAGCCGCGTGGACCATTATATATCGTTTTTCCACCTCGTATTACTGTAATCCATGGACCGAATGCAGCCTTCAATACCATTCGTGAATCTGCATAAGAATCATCAAGAATGAGATATAAAATTTTAGGAAGTTTTGTGTCAAAATCCTTCAATTGTTTTTTTGAGCCATCAATTGCGCCTTGAATCGCTTTGTCTATTGTAATTCGATGAACATGTTCTAAGTCACTACTTGGTGAGTATTTGATGAGTTTTATTTCTGCAAGTGCGATTTTTTGTTTCTCTCGCAAAATCCAGCCGTCGGGTATTGTACCTTTTTTATCTTTTCGAATTTTTCTTAATTTTAAACCCAGCGACGGGAAGAATTTTTTTCTCAGAAAATCTTCAGCGTATTCGCCACTTTTTTTATGCCAACTGAAGCGTTTTGTTATTCTCATAGATTAAGCCCAGTAAACATTTCACTTAACTCAATTCTATACGAAAACATTTCGTATAGAAAACCTTAATCCGGCTTTAAATTCCCTATAATTAAAAATTAAACAACATATCTCTCACGTCTGGTTTCATTCTATCGGGGCTCCAGGCGGGGTCCCAGACGATGACGACGTCGGCGTGGTCGATTTCGGGGACGATTTGGGGGACGAGGGTTTCGATTTGTTCGACGATCATGGGGCCGACGGGGCAGCCCATGGAGGTGAGGGTCATGGTGATGATGGCGTGGCGTTTGTTGAGCGTGACGCCATAAATGAGGCCGAGGTCGACGATGCCGATACCGATTTCTGGGTCGATGATTTCGTTGGTGGCGTCGACGATTTTTTTGACGATAGGATTTTCAGCGCACTGTTCGTCGAGAGTTTTGGTGAGTGGTTTTGGATTTTTTTCGTGATCGATGCGCTTCTGGAGGTCCGGGCCGAAGACGGATTTTGGAGTTTTTTTGGTAGTAGGTTTTGAGGAGGTTTTTTTTGTTGGTTTGGTAATAGCTTTTTTAACAGTAGGTTTTTTGGTAACCTTTTTCGTCGTAGTTTTTGTGACTGATTTCTTGATGATTTTCTTGGCCATATTATTGGTGTTTCAAAAGAATGAGAGCTTTTTTCAGGAGAGAATAGGAGAGGAGGGCGCATTTGACGCGGGCGGTACTGAGGGGGACGCCGAGCATTTCGTAGATCGTTTCTTTGGTGATGTTTTCGGCGTCTAGGAGGTTTTTTCCGTAGAGTTCTTCGGCGATCATCGACATGGCGGCTTGAGAAATGGCGCAACCAGAGCCTTCAAAACCGATGTCTTTGATGACTGGATTCTTTGGGTTGGTGCTGTCGATCTGAAGAGCGAGTTTGAGTTTGTCACCGCAAAGTGGATTGGCGTCTTCGAGTTCGATCGTAGGCGTGATGATAGCGCCCTTGTGACGAGGATGTTGGAAGTGGTCGAGAATGTTTTCTGCGTACATGTCCATACTGAGATGGTGTGAGTTGGATTAGTTTACGTGAAATGTTTCGAGTACTTTTTTGATCGCGTCGATGGCTGCATCGACGTCTTCTTTTGTGTTGTAAATGTAGAAACTCATGCGTGCTGTTGAGCTGATCTTGAGCTTCTCCATGAGAGGTTGGGCGCAGTGATGACCTCCACGAATGGCAACTCCTTCGCTGTTGAAAATTTCTGCGATGTCGTGTGGATGAACAGAAAGTCCTGGAACGGAGAGATTTGAAAGTTCAAATGAAACGATTCCGGTCATTTGTTTGGTGTCGCGTGGGGCGTGGACTACGACCTGCGGAATTTTTGCGAGTCGTGATTTTGTGTAGGCCACGAGCTCTTGGTCGTGTGCGAGGACGTTGTCGAGGCCAAGTTTTTTGAGATAGCGAAGAGCTTCTCGGAATGCGACCACGTCAGCGATATTTGGTGTGCCCGCCTCGAACTTCCAAGGGAGGTCGTTCCAGGTTGATTCATACTGATGAACTTCGCGAATCATATCGCCACCGAAAAGGAATGGAGGCATTTTTTCGAGGATGGATTGTTTTCCGTAGAGAACGCCGACACCTGTTGGGCCGAGCATTTTGTGGCTTGAAAAAGCGAGAAAGTCTGTGTCGAGATATTGGACATCGATTGGCATATGTGATGCAGATTGCGCTGCGTCGATCAGCGTGACGGCGCCATGTGCGTGGGCAATGTCGATAAATTCTTTTACCGGAACGATCGTTCCTGTCGTGTTACTTGCCTGCGTAATCGCGAGAAGTTTGAGTGAGCTGTCGACATTTTTTCTAAACCATTCGAGATCGAGTGTGTAGGCTTTTTCTGGGTCGTCCGAGAATGGAATTACTTTGAGAGTGGCACCTGTTTTTTTGGCTAATTGCTGCCAAGGAACGAGGTTGCTGTGATGTTCGAGTGTGGAGACGATGATCGTATCACCCGCGTGAATATTTTCGGTACCCCAAGTATAGGCGACGAGATTGATACTTTCTGTGGTGTTACGTGTGAAGATAATTTCTTCGAGTTGTTTTGCGTTGATGAACTTCCGAACTTCTTCGCGTGTGCCTTCGTAGGCGAGCGTTGCTTCTTCGGCGAGTGTGTAGACCGCGCGGTGGATGTTCGCGTTATGTTGTGTGTAATACTTCGTGAGTGCGTCGATAACTGACTTCGGTTTTTGGCTTGTAGATGCGTTATCCAAGTATACCAAACGACGACCATCGAACTCGCGGGCGAGAATAGGGAAGTCTTGTTGAATGGTTTTTGGATCGAACATTGTGTCGTGAGTGTGATTATTCTGTTGGAGTTTCGAGGAGTTTTTCTTGATCTTCTGCTGGCGTTTCTGGAATATCTACCATAACCATGCCGTTTTCGATTTTTGCTGGATAGGTTTTGAGAGGGGAGACCGCTGGGAGACTGAGGACGCGTCCATCAACCATATCGAACATGGATCCATTTGGACATTCAATAATTGAACCTTCTAGGTGACCCTGAGTTAGATCTTCGTTGTCATGAGTGCATGTTTTTTGGGTTGCGTAGATGTTGCCATTCACGTTGGCGATCATGAGATCGATGTCGTTAACTGTGAAGGCAGTTTTGTTGCCAGGAGTAAGTTGTTCGATTGAGATAGTTGCACTAAACATAGAGAAGGGGATAAGGGTTGCGCGTAGTATACGCTTATGTTAGGGATTTTTTAAGACTTTCTCGAAGGTCGTTGGCGATTTGTGTGTCAGAAATTTGCATGAGCATTTCTTCAAAAAATCCTTCGATCATGAGTTCGCGTGCTTGCTGCTCGTCAAGTCCGCGTGATCTGAGGTAGAAGAGTGCCTCCTCGTCAACTTGGCCTACTGATGCGCTGTGTCCGGCTTTTACATCGTTGGCTTCGATCTCAAGTGCTGGGACAGATTTCGACTTGGCCTGTTTGGAAAGAAGCATTGTGTCGTGAGAAAGTTGACCATCATTTCCGGTGGTATGTTTCTCGATTCGAATGAGTCCGAAATAGTCGGATTTCGCCTCGTCCCGGAGAAGTGTTCTGACGTTGGTATGTGCGGTAGTGGAATTTCCCGAGTGAATCGTTCGTGTTTCGAATTTCACCTGGTCGTGATTTTTCCCTGCGAATAAGCCATAAATTCGAGCCTTGCTGTTATCACCTTTGAGCTCGAATTGGATGATGCTTTTTGATGATGCGGTTTCTTGTGATTCCACTGGCGCGTCCTTGAACGACATAATATATTCAATCTCGGCGTTTGGTTCGAGAATGATCGTGTGTGATCCTGGTTTGTCCTGGAAGATCAGCTGTTTTTTGTTGGCGGGGATGGTGATGGTTTGAGTCATAATTTTGGTTAAGAGGGGACGGGAACGGGAACAAAGTGTGGGCCGCTTCGCTTACCCCACACTCCCTTCCATTTCGAGGGCGATCAGGCGGTTAAGTTCGAGAGCGTATTCCATTGGGAATTCTTTGATGAGTGGTGCGAGGAATCCATTGACGATCATGTTGCTGGCTTCTTGTTCGGAGAGGCCGCGAGACATGAGATAAAATAACTGCTCTTCGGAAATTTTCGTGACGGTTGCTTCGTGTGCGATGGCGACATTATTTTCGTCGATCTGCATCGTTGGGTAGGTGTCGGTAGAGGATTCCGTGTCGAGAAGAAGTGCGTCGCATGTTACGCGAGAACGGCTTCTTTCTGCGCCTGGAGCGACTTGCAAGAGTCCACGATATGATGTTCGTCCACCACGAAGTGAGATAGATTTTGCGTTAATCACCGAAGATGTATCTGGTGCGAGGTGAATAATTTTTCCACCGGCATCTTGGTGTTGATCTTTGTTGGCCATGGCGATCGAGAGAATTTCTCCGCGTGCACCTTTTCCACGTAAATAAATACTTGGATATTTCATCGTAAGTTTTGAGCCGATGTTACAGTCGAGCCACATCATCGTCGCGTTTTCGTGGGCGATAGCGCGCTTCGTAACGAGGTTGTAGACGTTACGTGACCAGTTTTGAACGGTGGTGTATTGAACGCGTGCGTCCTTGTGAACGACGATTTCAACGACGGCTGAGTGTAATGAATTTGTTGTGTAAATCGGTGCGGTGCATCCTTCTGTGTAGTGAACGGACGAGCCTTCTTCGGCGATGATGAGGGTTCGTTCGAACTGTCCGGCATTCTCTGCGTTGATACGGAAGTAGGCCTGAAGAGGGAGTTCGACGTGCACACCTTTTGGAATGTAGACAAACGATCCGCCGCTCCATACTGCGGAATTCAGCGCTGCGAGCTTGTTGTCTCGTGGTGGGACAACGGTTGCGAAATATTTTCGTACGAGGTCTGGATATTTCTGAACGGCTGTATCGGTGTCCACGAAAATCACCCCTTTTTCTTCGAGATGTTTTTGAAGTGAGTGATAGATTGTTTCACTTTCGAACTGTGCGCCAACACCTGAGAGAAACTTTCTCTCGGCTTCTGGAACGCCCAATTTATCAAAGGTATTTTTAATCTCCTGCGGAACGTCGTCCCAACTCTTTGCCTTGTTTCCGCCCGGCTTGATGTAGTAGTAAATATCTTCAAAATCGATGTCCTTGAGATACGAACTTCCCCAAGTCGGCATCGGTTTCTCTCGATAGATTTTGTAGGCTTTAAGCCGAAAATCGAGCATCCATTCTGGTTCTTTTTTGTGCGCAGAAATCATTCGCACGATTTCTTCCGTGAGGCCTTTTTCTGATTTGAACTCGTACTTTTCCTCGGTTTTGAAACCGTATCGATAGTCAGTGAGCTGCTGTGTAATTTCTTTTTGCTGTTTGGTTGCCATGAAAATCTTGGTTGTAATATTGTCTAAAAATTAAGCCGTCACTTCGGTTGATTCGGTAATAAACTTTTCATATCCGCTCGCCTCAACTTCTTCAACGAGGTCCATTTTTCCTGTCTTTACAATCTTTCCTGCTGACATGATATGTACGAAATCTGGCTTAATGTAGTTCAAAATTCGCTGGTAGTGCGTGATAAGTAACACTCCACATTGCGTATCTTTTGCAATTGCCATTGCGCCCTTCGCAACAATTTTCAATGCATCGACATCGAGACCAGAGTCAGTTTCATCGAGAATAGAGAACTTCGGTTCGAAGACCGCCATCTGCAAAATTTCTGCACGCTTTTTTTCACCGCCAGAAAATCCTTCGTTCACTGATCGTTCGAGGAAGTCTTCGTGGAACTTCAAAATTTTCATCTTCTCTTTGAGAAGTTTTACGAACTCTGGAATCTTCACTGGTGGTAAACCTTTGGCTGCCAATAAAGCATTTTTTGCCTGTCGTAAAAAGCTCGCATACTTCACACCAGGAATTTCTTGTGGATACTGGAAACTCAAAAAGAGTCCAAGTTGCGCGCGTTGATTCGGTTCCATCTCGGTAATACTCATCCCATCGAGTTCGATTGTTCCACTTGTGATGGTGTACTTCGGATGACCCATAAGGATGTGACAGAGTGTTGATTTTCCCGATCCGTTCGGACCCATGATCGTGTGAATTTCACCAGAATTAATCGTGAGAGAAATTCCTTTGAGAATCTCTTTGTCGGCTACCGTAGCGTGTAAATCTTTAATGACGAGCTGTGACATTGCGTTTTTTGGTTACAGATTTGATAGGGGATGTGTGAAATTTCTGAATTTTTGGCGTAATAAAGTCCTGAAGCGTGATGCTTGATAATGATTTTTTGAGGTCGTTATTGAGCAGCGAAAGTCCGTGATGCGTGGTAAATAATTTTTCATTCAAGCATGGGAGTTTTGTTTTTGCTTCGAGTCCGTATGAGATTGATACTGGTCCTTCGAGTGTCTCGAAAATTTCTCCTAGGGTAACTTCCTGTGGTTTTTTTGAGAGGAAGTATCCGCCTGTTTTGCCTCGAGAAGCCTCTATGAGGCCACTTTTTCGAAGCTCATAGGCGATCTTTTGAAGGAACAAAAATGACATAAATCGGCTTTTGGCGAACTCCTTGAGGGAGATGGTCGCCCCTTCTTGCTGCGCCAACTCGATGAGTAGGAGCAGTCCGTAGTCGATTTTTCGTGATAAATGGAACATTCTTATGGCTTTTTAAAGCTGAATCCCCTAATTCATACTAAAATAGTATGAATTGGAGCCATACTTTGCCAGAGAGGGGAGGGAGAGTCAAGATCATTCCTTCCATATTTCTTCAAAATCTTTGTCTTTTGCGTTATTTTTTGCTTTAATTTTCTCTTATATTTAAAAATTTTCCATATGAATGGTAATGCTCTTGCTCGATTAAGTGCTCAGCCAGTTAGCGAACTTCAAGCGCGTGCGGATCGATTGGCAGAACAGGCTCGTGCAGCTCGTACGAGACCGGCTCAAGGCATTTCGTCTGCTCTTCGTATGACAAAAGCTGCTATCGCTCGAGCGCTAGAATTGCAAGCTACAGGTGCGGCAAAAGGTCATGCTGAAAAACCAAATAAACAGCGTTATGCCGACCCTTTCCCTCAATTATCCCATGGAGCCGAAATCCAAAATCTTCATAATGGAATGTTCGTATTATCCGTTTATAGACCGGATAATTCTAGTCCTGCTCAGGTTAGTGTTTCCACTTCTAGTCGAACGGCTCGTCGAGAATTTCAAGGAAATGTATTTAAAACGCTTCAGGGCGCCATAAATGCATGCAATGTATATGTTCAAAAAAATGGGGCTTCGGCAGATCGTCCATTGCAATCTCCTGATAGAGAAGTTGATTATGTTTATGCTCGTTCACCTCGTGGAAAGGCGGATGAGACAGAAGCTGCTCTTAGAAATCTTCCAAAATTTGGGCCTGGCGAACTGCGCGGTTC
This sequence comes from Candidatus Peregrinibacteria bacterium, assembly GCA_037447365.1. Taxonomy (GTDB): domain Bacteria; phylum Patescibacteriota; class Gracilibacteria; order UBA1369; family UBA12463; genus CALREA01. The sequence continues at coordinate 69,965 of JBBIGU010000001.1, forward strand.
CGACTTTAGGGATGGCGGCAGGGGGAGGGTAACTCATTATCCTGTTCGCAGTTGGGATGAGTGGTTTTAAGAACATCCCTGCTCCATAGCGCGAAGAGGTGATGGTTTGATTTTTGACTGATTTCGAAGTTGGTAGCACCAACGGGGATCGAACCCGTATTTCCACCTTGAAAGGGTAGCGTCCTAACCATTAGACGATGGCGCCACATGCGGCTGGGGAAGTATAGGGAGGGGCCTAAAGAAAGTCAACGGACATGCGTTGGCTTTTGTCGATGGGGTTTGGTTGACCCTGAGCTTTAGTTATGAAATTATAGCTTTGAAATCCTGTTTTTATGAATACGAATCATCCTATATCGCTATCTCGACGTTTTTTCAGTTTTTTGGCCGGAAGTGTCCTTTTGGTTGTTTCCGTCGCCGTGACCCCTCAGGCTGGTGCTCAGGAAGTTCCCCAGGCGTTGGTTGATGGTCAGCAGTTTGTTCCGGGGGAGGCGCTTGTGAAGTTCAAAGAGCAGAAAATTGATATTGAGCAGGTGAGTGGTAAGGCCTCGCTCAATGCATTTATTTCGAATAAAGATCTTACGAAGGAGGATGTGTTTGCTCCTGAAAATGTGGCCCTCGTTTCTTCCAATACCGGAGAGTCGACAGCGGCACTTATCGATCGATTGGATAATGACTCTCGAGTTGAATACGTGGAGCCGAACTATGTGCGAAAGGTTTTTGATACGCAGAGGTTTCCGAGCGAAAATACTCCGGGGTCTGGTTATTTTAATTTGCAATGGGCCCTTCATAATACAGGGCAGACGGTGAATAGCGTTGCTGGTACTGCGGATAGTGATATGGATGCGCCGGAGGCGTGGAATACGACGACAGGAAGTTCAAATGTTATTGTTGCCGTTTTGGATACGGGTGCTGATATTACTCATCCTGATTTGACCGCTAATCTTTGGGATGGATCGGGTGGATGCGTGGATGATGCGGGCGTTGTTATTGATGGTGGTTGTCCGAATCATGGTTGGGATTATGTGAATAATGATAATGATCCAACGGATGATCATTATCATGGTACTCATGTTGCCGGTATTCTCGGGGCTCGTGGCAATAATGGAGTCGGTATTGCTGGTATGAGTTGGAATGTTTCTGTTATGCCGATCAAGGTGGCGAATGCGGCCGGGCTTTTGACTTCTGCTGACTGGATAAAAGGTTTGAATTTTGCAAGACGCAATGGTGCTACCATTGTGAATGCGAGTTTTGGAGGTGAGAGTTTTTCTCAGGCTGAGGTGGATGCGCTTACGGCTTTCAATGGGCTTTTTGTGGCCGCCGCCGGTAACGGCGGCGGCGACCAACTCGGTGACGATAACGACTTACTTCCAACGTATCCTTCAAGTTATAATCTTCCAAATGTTCTCGCTATCGCTGCAACAGATTCTTCAGATGTCATTGCGAGTTTTTCGAATTACGGGGCTACTACTGTCGATGTTGCTGCTCCAGGTAAAAATATTCTTAGTACGTATCCGCAATATCTTTCTGGAATCAATCCTCCATATGCGTATATTAGCGGTACCTCTATGGCGACCCCATATGTTGCTGGTTTGGCAGCACTTATCTCTGGTTACTATCCCAACCTCACTGTTGCTCAAATCCGTGGAATTATCGAAAGAACAGGGGATAGTATTCCCGCTTTGAGCGGTGTGATTGCGACTGGAAAGCGTGTTAATGCAGCTAATTCAATCAGTGCATTTGTTCCACAATTAAGTCTCACAAGTGTCGTTCTTGGTGATGATGGTGTGAGTGGCAGAGGACTTGTGCAGGTGAGTTTTACGGTTACGGATAATGTTGGCGGACTTCCAATAACTCTCAATACTTTTGAATATAGTGTTGATGGCGGTCAGACATTTGTAGCTCCTACGAATGCCGATGCAACCCAGGCGCTCAGTGCTTCTTGGGCTGATAATACCTATACCACTTCAGTTACCGGCAATGGTACTCCAACCACATATACTTTTTCTCTCGATCTTAATCATGCCGATCTTGCAGCTCTTACGACACCGCTTCAGTCAGATGTCAGAATACGCTTTATTGCCAATAATGGCGTTGTGAATTCTGCTGTGGTGACTTCAAATGACTTTACCCCACCGGTAGCTACCCTTACTGGCGCTCCTGTTGATACGGTATCTGCTACAACAGCATCTGTTACTGTTGGTGGAACCGATGTTGTCTCTTATAAATACAAAGTTGATAGTGGTGCATTTAGCGAGTTTATCAATATAGCTACGCCTATCTCTCTTTCTGCGTTGAGTGACGGAAGTCATACCCTTACTGTTCACGGTAAAGATGCTCAGGAGAATGTTCAGGTAACCCCTACGACTGCAACTTGGTCGGTTGATGCAACGGCTCCAGTGGGAACTATCACGCTTGTCACAGCGAGCCCTATGAATACCTCCACTCCTACTATTTCCCTAACCGCCGATGATGCTGGTATTGGAAATGCTGGCATGAAGATGGCTTTCTCTTGCGATGATATTGCCTATACTGATTTCATTGATTTTGCTGTCTCGCACAATACCTTTGATGTTCAGTCCGGACTCAACGGTTGTGCTGCCTCCGATGGCGATCGTCAGATTTTCGTAAAGTTCCGCGACTCACTTGAAAATACCTCTACATCTTATTCGACAGACTCATTCACCGTTCATACTGCTGCGGTTGTTGCAACGTTTACTTCGACACCTTCTAATGGATCTTCAGTGAATGTTACCTTTGTTGTCGGTGGATCATTTGTTTCTGCGTATAAATATCGTCTTGATTCTTCATCGGTTGATGCTTTTTCTGCCGATAGACTTGTGGCCCAGAGTATTTCTTTGAGTGACTTGAGTCCGGGGTCTCACACCATAGATGTCATCGCAAAAAGCGCCTTTGATGTTTATCAATCAACTGATAGTCCAACGACTTATACCTGGACTGTCGCGGCCCCTGTGGTTGTTAGTAATGGTGGAGGAGGTGGCGGTGGAGGTGGCGGTGGCGGATATTATCTTCCACCCGTGACTACAACTACTTCAAATACACCAAAAAGCTCCCAACCTGTTTCATTGGAAGATCTTAAAAATGATATGATTATTAAAGTGAAAAATAGAGCGCTGTACTACATCATGATTGATGGACAACGTAAATTAATTTCCTACTCTGTGTATCGAAAAAAATACTACAAAACTTCTCGTGCTGTTACGATTTCTGATACCCTCTTTAAGAAAGTTCCAGCATATCGCCCAACGAAAAAATAATCCTTTGCATTGCTTTGAGTGATTTTCCGAGTTCTATTTCTTTATTTGACTCTTTTTACTCGTAACATACTCTTTCATGTCTGGAGGAGTCATGTCTTTTACATTTCCCGCATCTTCTACGCTTTTGAAAGACCTCGAGTCAGTTACTTCACTACGCAGTTTCTCATTCTCAATTTGAAGTTGTTCATTCTCGAGTTGAAGTTGTCTGAGCTCATAGCCTTTTTGAGAGGTTGCGCTTGTCATTGAGACAAATACGGCACTCAAAATGATAATCATACCGCCAAGCGTTAAGACGAGCATCGTGATCGTCTTGTTGGTTTTTCGAGAGAACGTCTCTCGACTGAATATCTTTACGTTGCGCTTTGGGAGGATGACCTCATTCATGCTAGAAAGGTTTGATGTGTGTAGATTACTTTTTTGGTTGTACTTCGGAACTGGTAGGATTTGATGACGGTGTTTGTGTTGGCGTGGCAGGACTTGATGATCCTGATGATCCGCTTTTTGCCTTCGCTTCTCCTGAAATAGGTGCCTCTCCAGTTATCGGTTTTTGCATCACTTCATCATCTTTTACGATGACGTACTCGATTGGAATAATTCCTTCTGATGGATTTGCAAGGTCGGTAAATGCTTTGCGGCTCAGGTCGACATCGAGACTCGGTGTGAATGGTCCACGATCATTGATTCTTACGACTACTGACTGGTTGTTTCGAAGGTAGGTGACTTTGATTTTTGTTCCAAATGGGAGTGTCTTGTTGGCTGCCGTATAAGCGTTCATATCATACTTTTCTCCATTCGACGTTCCTTTCCCCTGAAAGCTATCGCTATAAAAGGTTCCTCGTCCGAAGTAGTGTCCAGGTTCTCGAGTTTTGATGGCTCGGTAGATGAGGTCTGCGAACTCGCCTCTTGTTACAGTTTCTGTTGGGGCGATTTTCATTTTTGTACTATAGCTCAAAAGTGTCTTTGTATTAGCAGCTTCTATATATGGAGCAAACCATTCTTTTCCGGTCATATCTTTGAAAGAGCTCTTTTTGTCTGTTGGAAGCTTGAGTGTTGCATCTTTGAGCTGTTCCGTTGCGATAATCATTTTTACTGCCTCCGCGAGATTTACGTTATCGTTCGGACGAAATTTTTTTTCTTTGGTGTTGATAACTTTTTTTTCGGCTAACTCTTTGATAGCGTCGTATGCCCAGTTTGTTTTTTTGAGATCAGTGAAGGTTAAATCCGTAGTGGTCTCAGCCGTTTTACTTGTTGTAGAGCCGTAGTCGATGAGTGCCTTTTTAATCAATCCTGCTGTCTCTGCACGACTGATTTTTTGATTTGGACGGAAGCTTTTATCTTCATAGCCCTTTATGATTCCTTGTTCTCTCAGGAAATTTACCTGGACGAGATATGGAGAACCTATTTCAATATCCGTAAACGAATCTGGTATCTTTTTTTGCCCCTCAGCTGCTCCAATAGCCGCCACTGGTCCAATCATAAGTGATCCTATCATTACAGCCGTAATGAGACCCGCCGTAGCTGGAAATTTATACCGAGACATTTCCTGTGAGTGATTCATGAGAGTCTTCGTTATGGTAATGATGTAAAGAGGCGCCGGAAAATTGTTTTATTCTTCGATCAAGGTTTTTGAGCGAATGGTCACTTGTCGGAAATCACCCTCACCACTTGAGACGGTTTCAAGATCCTGGTATTCAGGTTTCGTGAAATGAACGTGAATAAGACGTCTAAAATATGGTGACATTGGTGGAAGTGTCTGGTTTTTTCGAGTTTTTCGGACCATTTCTGCTTTTTGTTCAGCCATTTTTAAGACGTTTTCTTCTTGGCGTTTTCGGTAATTTTCAACATCGAGAACAAAACTAAAACTCTCTTCGTTTTGTGCGAGTTTTGATTTTCCACTTTCATCAATCTTTCTCCAGAGCATGAGTTTTACCATGTGCTGAAGCGCGATGAGACTTTCTCCATGATGACCGATGAGCGTTTTGGCATCTTCAGTCTCGAGATTGACCCTGTAGGTTCCATCTTCGTCTTTCGTAAGTTCGACGTTTGTCATGACGACGCCGAGTTGTTTCATGAATTCTTCCAGTGTCTGAAGAATCATTCGTTCAAGTTCCATAAAAATGTATATAAAGAAGTAGGTAGAGTAAAAATCTTTTAAGGATACTGATTATATCCTTTTTGCGCGTTACACCGTGATAATTTGCTTCGGTGAGTTGTCATCCTTCTTTTCACTTTCTTTGTTAACGTACCATTGCTGTCCGATACCAAAGAGTGTTGAAGTTGCCCAATACAAGCCTACACCAGCTGGTGTAGATGCTGTGAAGAGCGCAATCATAACTGGCATAACATATATCATCATGCTGTTTGCCATTTCCATTTCTGACTTTTTTCCTCCCTTGTCGTTTTTCTTGAGAGTCATCTTCATTTGAACGAACTGTAAAAGTCCAACAATTAAAGGAAGAACGTAGGCGTTTCGTTTTGTAAGTTCGAGAACCCCCAGGAAGAGTGTATGAATTTCGTTGAACGAAATGCTTACAAATCCCGGATAGAGAAGGTACGTATTGTCTGGGTTGAGACCAGTTTGAACGACGTAGAAAAGTGCGATCAATACTGGAAATTGAATAAGAAGAGGGAGACAACTTCCAAATGGATTGACCTTGTGTTCTTTCCAGAGAGCCATCGTTTCTGCGCTTATTGCCTGCTGATTTCCCTTGTGCTTTTCTTTGAGGGCATCCAGTTTTGGCTGGAGTTCTTGCATCTTTTTCTGGGACTTGAGCGCCTTCTGTGAAGGCGCGAGAAGCACGAGACGAATCAAAATAGTGAGAAGAATAATTGCAAGTCCGAGATCGTGACCTGGAATCTTTGCAGTGAGAAAAATTAAGATGTTATAAATTGGCTGGTAGAAAAGCGTTGTCCAGATCCATCGAAACATACTCGCATTCACGACTGTAAATTCTGGAGATTCGATAGTCTTGTTATCGGCCGTCTTGAAGGCAACCTTATAACGACCATTCTGTCCGAAAAGCGCGTGGTTCCAGTTGCCATAATCGAGAGCGAGTTTGTCGTGAGCTTTGATGGTAAGTGGTTGAGTGTCTGCGCATATGATTTCTGGCTTTGCATTCATTTGTTGCCACTGACCGTTTGTATAGGTAAGTACATCGAGTGGTTCGCCTGGACAGTCGTTTGGAATCGTAATGTTTGCCTCAGTGTTGTTCTCGATGGTTACTCCTACGAGAGCGTTTTGGCCATATTCAGTTTTCGTTGTTGTAATCTTCAAAAGATCACCTCCTGGAGTTGTTGTCGGAGGGGCGATGAACTTTGTGAAGATAAAATTTACAACAATGAAAATTGCTAGGAAGGTGACGACATTGCGCAGAATGTTTTTAGACATGATGGGAGGTTAATGTTTCTATAACTTTTTGAAGAGTTTCGTGGCGCTTCTCGGTTTTAGCCAATGCGAGAGTTGGGGATACCATAATGCCATAATCTGTGCCTTTCTCAAAACGATCCAATTGTTTTTCAATCAATGTGAATGCTTGCCGTCTAATACGGTTGCGTTCCACATTGGTCAATTTTGCATTCTTCGTAAAGAGAATGCAAAAGCGAGCTATGGAAGCTTGGGTGTGCCGTGTTCGGATAAAAACAAGAGATGTACGGAAACCCTTACCTTCCGCAAAAAGTTTTGAAATATCCTTTTTGCTGAGGCGATTGAGTTTTGGAAGCATTGTTATTAGACAGTGAGCTTCTTTCGTCCTTTACGTCGTCGAGCAGCGAGAACTTTTCGTCCTCCAACTGTTTTTGATCGCTTCAGAAAGCCGTGTGTTCGAGCGCGTTTTCGCTTTTTAAGTTTAGACAACATATCCTTATGGTTTTATGGCTTGAATTACTGCGGGGGTAGCTTATCGTGTATTTTTCGAAGTGTCAACAGGCTGTTTTGCCCCGAAACTTCAATTATGTTGAAAAGAAGCGGATGCCTGTGTATAGTTTTCCCGTATGATCCTTAAAGCTCAATACGAGTTTCTTTTCGTTGGAAGAGATGAGGGAAGTTTTCTCGAAAACTATACCTACGAGGTCCAACAGCACAAAGGTGAAGCTGCTCAGGTTTTCCTTTGTTTAGAGATTCAAAACAATCCCGGTGAAGCTGAAATTATTGGAGAAGCGATCTTTCAGGAGCTCAAAACAACCTTTTTTGAAGAAAATGGAGCCGAGGGTTACCTTCGGTTTGAAAACTCTCTCAAAGCTATTAACCGACGTTTGAATGACTTCCGCCATGGAAAACTCAATAAACACATTGGTATTGTCCATGCAATTGTTGGAGCTATAGAGCATGGTACCTTATATGTGAGTCAGTGCGGCGATAGTGAGGCTTACTTAATAAGGAAGCGATTCGTTAGTATCGTGAGCGAGGGTCTTTCCGATCCGCACCATACAGACGGCGATCTCTTTACAAGTATTGCCAACGGAGACCTCGAACCTGGCGACTTTGTTCTTTTTGCGACAACTCGACTTCTTCGATATATTACGAAGATGGATCTCTCTCGAATGGTTATTCCAAGTCAGGTTCCACGAACTCTTTCTGATTTGCGCGATGCTCTTTCTGGAGAAATTCTGGGTCGAATAGCAATGATTGGTATTGGAACTACCCTCGTTACCGAGGAGGTTTCTCTTTCCGAAGAGGCTCAGGAGGAAGGTCCGTTGTTTCAGCAGGTTGGGTCGGTAGCTTCCTCGATGGGGTCTTCTGTTCGTTCATCAGCTGGTCCACTTTTTCAAAAGGTTAAGAAATATGGAGGTGCTTTTTTTGAAAAAGCTCGTCAGTCGGATGTTTTTTCAAAAACTGGTCCAGTTGTTCGTTTTGCTAGTCAGCTTAAGTATCGAATTACGAGTCAGGAGGGTGTTACAAAAGATAAAATTCTCATAGCTTTTGTTGGTATTATTATTCTCCTTGTTGGTGGAATCTGGTTTGTTCGTCATGGACAGGTTCGAAATGCTGAACTTCTTGCGCTTGATACGAAACTTCAGGAAGCTCGTCAGTTGGTTAGTGATGCGGAGAGTGCGGGTCAGACTGATAAGCAGTCGGCTGGCACTTTGCTTGTTGCAGCTGAAACAAAGGCAAAAGAGGTTCTCAATTCTTCTGATTATAGAGCAAAGGCTCTCGAAATTCTTTCTCAAATTCAAAGTACTCGCGATCTTCTTGATAACATCAAGCACATCACCAACCCTCCGGTTGTTGTAGACCTTTCTTCTCAGGGTGTTGATAGCGCTATTGGTATGGTTGCATTCAAAAATCGACTTTTTGTTTACGAAGCCCAGAAATTGTACCAAGTTGTTCTTGATAAAGTTCAGAAGCCTCTCGAATTTGATGCAAATGATCCAATCATCTCTGGTTCCTATTTTGACGAAAAGGATGAGCCGATCTTCTTCTCAAAGAGCGGTAAGGTTTCAGAATTTATCAATGGGGCTATTCGTCAGATGGCTGCACAGGAAGGTTCATTCCGAAAAGGTATTCAAATTACTGATTGGGGAGCAAAGATATATATCCTTGATCCTACCTCTGATCAGATTTGGAGATATCCATATGTGAAGAGTAAAGACTCTTTCGCAACCGCTGAAGGATACAAGACTGCTGGCGACGTTAAAAATGGTGTTGCCCTTACTATTGATTCAAATGTGTACGTCCTTAATAGTGATGGAAGTATCTCGCGATTCTATGGTGGTGTTAAACAGCCACTTCAGATTGCCCGATCCCCATTTTCTACTATGACAAGCCCTTCACGCATTTATACTGATGCAGAAATGACACAGATCTTCGTTCTTGATGGTGCTGAAGGTAAGATCTACGTTTACTATAAGAATCCGAAGACTCAGGGTCTTGATTATGTTCAACAAATTGTTATGGAAGGCGTAAAAGATATTCGTGATATTAGTTTCGATAAGAGCACGAATCGTTTGTATGTTCTTTCTGCAAAGAAGATCTACCAGGTTCAGATGTAGATTTTTGACTTACCCTAGAAGTTCTTTCACGGTTGATTTCATCGACTTGGTAACCTTTTTCATAAAGGAATTCTCCGTTTTTTTATCTGCTATTTTCTTTTGGTCGATAAGTTTTTTGTAAACGTGTTCGAATTGAGTTGTGACGGTTTCAATAGAGTATTTCTCAGCGCGCTTCAGAGAGGCGAGGGACATTTTTTTAGCAAGCGTTGGATTTTCAACGATCTTGAGAATATTGGTGGCGATGTCTTTTGCGTTGGCA
>JBBIGU010000002.1:0-75640 GCA_037447365.1 Candidatus Peregrinibacteria bacterium
TCTGGTATCCCTCGTTTCGCTACAGCAACTACCGGGAGGCCATATGACATACCTTCGATAATTGAGAGGCCCTGGGTTTCCGATGTAGATGCCGAAACAAACATAGCTGCATCTGTGTAAATATTCGAGCTGAGGAGTTTTTCGAAGGGAATTTTTCCTTTAAAGTGAATATATTTTTCAAGACCTTCTGTTCGAGCGAGTTCTTCTAAATCACTTTGTGCAGGCCCATCACCAATGATTACGAGCCTGAGTTCTGGTTTTTTGTCATGTACGATTTTGAACGCCTTGATGAGAATATCGAGATTTTTTTCTCGACTGAGTCGTCCAACATAGAGAAGATTATTGTTTGTGTGATGTTTTGTGAGCTCGTCCTTTGGAAGGTATGGTACGCGGATTCCGTTTGAAATGGTTTTGGTTGGCCGTTTAATTTTGTAACGAACAAGCGCTTTTCGAGTGCTTTCTGTTGGCGTTGTGATGAGGTCTGCCGAGTTGTAATAGAGATTGGCGTACTTCCATCCAAGTTTTACGAGCATCTTATTGACCTTGTCTCCCATAATATTAAGGCCAATAACTTTGAGATACTCTGGTTCCATGAAGTATGTGTGAAACGTTCCAACGATCGGCTTTCCTAGCATCTTTCCTGCAAGAATGCCATCGGCACCCATAGGAAGCGGCGTGTGAAAGTGCACTACATCAATATTATCTTTCATAAGCTGATAGACCGTGTTTGGATAGAAGGGGACACCGAGTTTTACATCAGGGTAAAAGAGACTTGGTAGCGATGTTGAATATGAAACTTCAATGCCTTCAAGTTTCTTTTTCGTGAGGCGACCTTTTTTGTTTATTGATGGTGTGAATACTTTCACGTAATGGCCACGCTTTACGAGTTCTTTGCTTAAAAGCAGAATGGATGATGCAACTCCATTGACAGATGGTGGGAAGACGTCGGTGAACATGGCGATACGCATAGTGGAGTGTTGGGACAAAGAGTAGTCTATCGGATATCTTCGAATTCGGCTTTTGGTTTTTGACCCAGCCATAAAACTTGAAAATACGCCTTGGTATAGGTCCAGAGTGCCTTGAGTGAGCCTTTTTCGAAACGGCGAGGTGATGGGTAAACGATGAGGTCGGTGTCGAGAAGAACTTTTCCAAATTTCATCAGTTCGAGTCCAAGAATAACATCTTCAGAAAGTGCGAGGGTCGTGTCGAATTTCGGAGAGAGTTCGTAGGTTGATTTTTTTACGGCGAAATTAAAACCGCAGATATTTTTCTTGTTAAGGATGTCATTGATCCGGAGAAATGCTTTTCCTCCGAATTCCACTATACTTCTTTGGAATTTAGAAGGGGAGTTGAGGATTCCGATTCCGTATACCGCGACAATATTTTCGTTTTCAGGTTTTGTGTTGTCGAAATGTGTTGCAATTTTTTCGAGCCAATTTGGTGCAAATGTGCAGTCAGAGTCGGTTGAAACAATGATCTCATTTTTGGCTTGTGCAAAACCTTTTTTTCGTGCGAATGCGATGCCTTTTTGTGGTTCTTTGATGACAGTTGCGCCTTTGGACATTGCGATCTCTGCGGTCTTGTCTGTGCAGTTATTATCCACAACAATCACTTCAAAATTCTGATAGGTTTGTTGTGCGAGTGAGTCGAGACATGCGCCAATATAACCCTCTTCGTTGTAAGCGGGGATGACGACACTGAGACGTGGTAGATTCGTATCCATTAAATCGAGTGTGATTTACTTGTTTCTGGATCTTTGAATTCGGTATTTGGACCTTGTTCAACAATAATGCCTTTTGATTTGAAAATGTCGAAGCCTTGCATGACGTCTGGATAGCCTTCTTGATAGACGACTCGAGTGATGCCGGCGATAGATGCCATGCTTGCACAGATGCGGCATGGATGTTTGGTGACGTAGAGCGTTGAACCTTTGAGGGAAAGGCCTTGTTCTGCGGCGAGAGCGATGCACCACTGCTCGGCGCATACTCCGTAGCAGATTTCTCGTTGGTGGCCGGATGGAATTTTCATTTCGTTTCGGATGCAGCCAATTTTGCTGCAGTTGTATTCGAAATGCCAGTCGTTGTTGTGTTGAATGAGGACTTTTCCGTCATGTGCAAAAAGCGCGCTAATTTTAGCGCGGAGACAGAGAGCTTTTGACTCTTCCTTGTCGAGCATTTCCAGGAATTTTTTGTCTTCGTCAGTAATCATGGGCGGCATTACTTAGCTTTTGTAGCGTTATGCTACGAGCCAAGGATAGACGACCGCGATGCGATTTACAATGGATTCTGGTTTGAAGATTCCGATTTCGGTGATGCAGCCAGTGATAATATCTGGAGAGATAATTTCGAAGGCGGGATTGAAGATAGTGACGTTTTTTGGGGCGTCTGGCCAGACCTCATTTGGATCCCGAAGTTCGATCGTTTCGTCGAAACCTTTGATGGTTTCTGGGTTGAATTTCCATGTGTTCGTACAGCAGTAAACTGGAATACGTGCTTTGTTGGCGAACTCGGCGAGACCTTCGGTTCCAATCTTGTTGATTGTTTTTCCTTCGCTCGAGAGCGAGTCGCAGCCATAGAGAAAAATATCGGCTTTTTTCATCGCACCACGGCCGGCTGAGTCAACCATGTGGACGACCTTTATACCTGCTTTTGCTAGCGCTGTAGCGGTTTTTCGACCCTGGAACTTTGGGCGAGTTTCGGTGTTGTAGACGATGAAACGCTTGCCCTGCTTGTGAGCTTCGATGAGAATTCGTTCGACGGTAGAGGAGTGGCAGTGAGTGAAGACGATCATGCCATTGAGAATTTTTTTGGCACCGTATTCAGCGATGCGCTTCTGAGAATCTTCGAAATGTTTCTTTACGGCTGCTGCGCAATTTTTATTCGTTTTGAAGTTCGCCATGCAGTAGTTGAGTGCATTTCTAAGCGCTGGCTCTGTGGCTCGTAGACTAATGAGTTCGTTATATGCTTTTTGGATTTTTTTTGGATCTTTCGTCGTAGTAAGAACTTGTGAAAGTGCGTCAACTGCTGCGATAGCAATGGCTTCTGCGCCTTGAATGCTTAAATCTTTGATGCCTTTTGCGATGTCTTTGTAGGTCATAATAGTGAGGTGGGTCAGTGAGTGATACGAAAGAAGATGTTTTTATTTGATGGTATATACTTTGTCGGTTGATGCCTCGATTCCATTCTTGAGACGACCAGGATTTTCAGCGAAGATAGTATAGAGAGTATCGCCTTTTTTTACCTTGTCTCCGAGATTTTTTTCAATTCGAACTCCGGATCCAGGATTTTTTGGGGCGCCCGCAACGCGGGCGACATGTGAAACAAGTTTATTATCAACAGCAACAATTTTTCCGCTTTTTTTAGCTACTACATCGAATCTGAACTTTCCAAGTTTTGGCATTTTCTTTCGACCTTGAGCGTCGATGATCTCATTCATTTTTTTGAATGCAGCTCCTGAAACGAGAAGTTTTTCAGCAAGAACAGCTCCTTGTCCCTTCTTTGTTTTTCCGCAAAGTTCTAGAAGTTCTCCTGCCATAAAGAGAGCTTTTTTCCGAAGATCTTGTGGCGCATCTGGTTTGTTCTCGAGAACTTCCAATACGTCTATTGCCTCGAGCACTGGACCAATTCCGCGACCAATAGGCGCATCACCTCGAGTTGCAATAACCTTGACGGTCATGCCGAGCATCTTTCCAAGTCGTTCAAAATCTTTTTTAAGTTCATTGGCTTTTTCGAGGGTGCTTGTTTTTACTTGCGGACCATATGGAATATCAATCAAAACGTGTGTTGATCCTACTGCATACTTCTTTGCCATGATCGAGGCGAGCATCATGCCTTTTGGATCGAGACTCATTGGATGACGAACGCGAATCAACTTGTCATCTGCGGCTGCAAGATCGACTCCACCACCCCATGTAATAAATGCTCCGACTTTTTCGAGTATCTTTCGGAGTTTTTCCGCATTATTTGTTACATTGCACATCACCTCCATCGTGTCTGCCGTTCCTGATGGAGAGGTGATTGCGCGAGATGATGTTTTGGGAATCGTAATTCCTGCTGCCGCGATAATTGGAATAACGACCATAGTTGTTCTGTTTCCAGGAACTCCACCGATACAATGCTTATCTGCAACAATTTTTTTATTGAGCTTAATTCGATTTCCGTGCTCTACGATTGATCTGGTAAGGTCAGTCGTTTCTTGATCACTGAGTCCGTTGATATAACAGGCTGAAACGAAATATGTCATTTCTACGTCTGTAAGTGAGTCACTGACGATATCCTGTACGATCGTATCGATTTCCGCTTTGCTTAATTCTTTACCATCAAGTTTTTGACGAATGTACATGTTTGCCGCAGGCTTTTCAGCGAGTGTTACAAACATCTTGTCACCACGATCTGCCTTGAGCGTATTCCACGTCTCTATATAAAGTCCTGCTTCGTTATTCTTAATTCCGCCATTCTCAGTAATATCGACGATACAGGTAATGCGCTTGCTTCCGTTTTGAACTGCAAGACGATCTCCCGGATGTACATCGAGCATATGAGCCGTATGTTCATTGAGAACGACGACATACTTTTGACCAACTTTGATTTGAATCTTTCGAGCTTTGAGAATCATAAGAGAAGAATTAGGGGAGTGAGAGTGTTGAAAACAAAGCCTTTTATGAACTTTTGCTTCTTTCTATTGTATCATGTTTTGCTGCTTTGAGCAAGGCTGAACTGGTGGCTTCATCTACACTCATTTCTTCACTTTTGAAGCTGAAATGGTCACTTTTGACTTCTTTTTTGAATCAGATAGAGTTTGGGTGTTCTTTAAGATATTTATGCCTCATATCCAAGAAGATGTTTCAAATTTAGACGTTCCTCGTGTGCTCGTTTCCCATGGGCGATTGTCTCGTTTTTCGTATGGGCCTCTTACTCTTGAAGAGGATCGTATTAAAACATCTTGTGTAGAGGTTCTTTCCCGAATATTTTCGGCGATCGCTCTTCGGTACGATGAATTCCATTCTGTTCCTAGGCTTGATCCAACGCTCATTGCTTCTTTGGCTCGTTTAGGTGAGTCGAATGTGGGTCGGGTTATCTATCAAATCCGTGAAGAAGTTCGAGATCTCACCCTCAATGAACTCTCATCCTCAGAGGCAGTTCGCTGTGTTGAGGGTATATTGAGTTCTACAGTTACTGATATTGTTTCAAGGGTTGATTACATTATTCATCAGAAAATATATGCCACTCTTTCTGCTGGTGGAACGGTTGAGGGTTACACCCTTGAGCCAGTTCGTTATGCTGATGAGTGGGATGAGGGAGCCCAAAGAGCACGGGAGGCACAAGCGACACAAGGAGAGGGCGCGCACGTTATTCCATTGCGTCGAGACGCTGCTTAGCTGAATTTTTTGACGATACTTTCTCCTGCGAGGCGTCCTGTGGCCCAGGAGGCTTGTAAGTTGAACCCTCCAGTAAATCCATCGATGTCGAGAAGTTCGCCAGCGAAGTAGAGATTTGGCTGAATTTTTGACTCCATGGTATTTGGATTAATCTCTGATGTTGGAACACCACCAGCTGTCACAAACTCGTCGCCTGGTGTTCGTCCAATGATGATGAGCGGAAGGGCGGTTAGAAGGTTTACGATTCTTGTTTTGAGCGTTTTGTCGATTTGTGATGCCTTGAGATTGGGGTCGATTGGTGTGACTTCTGAGAGAAGTTGAATAAATATTTCACAGAGAGATTTTGGAAGAAAAATGTCGAGAAAGTTGATGAATCTTTTGGCGCCATGATCGTTTGCGAGTTTTTGAAATCGTTCTGTGAAGTTGCCGAGAGACTCTTCTGGAAAGAAATTAATCGTGAGGTGAAGTGGATTTTCTTTGGTTGGATTTTCATAGGCAGCAAGCCCTGAAAGTGCGAATATTGCTGGACCACTAACACCTTTGTGCGTGAAAAGAAATGGCCCAGTTCGCGCATGGATTTTTGATGGTTTTGAGTTTGTGGTTAGTGTGAGTTGCGCCTTTTGAAATGAAACGCCGGAGATTTGCGCTGGCCACTTTTCTGCCGTGATATATGAGCTGAGTGATGGTGCGAGATCGGTTATTGTGTGACCGAGAGATTTTGCGAAGGCATATCCATCGCCAGTTGATCCTGTTGAGCGGTAGGCATTTCCGCCGGTCGTGAGTATGAGTGTATCAACGTCATAGTGACCTGTTTTTATATGAAGACGGAATCCCGAGTCGATTTTCTCAATCTGAGAGATGACGGTGTTGAGATTGATTTCCGCGTTGGTTTCTTTGAGTGTTGCCTCGAGCGCACCAACAATATCGTGACCGTTGTTGGATTTTGGGAAGACGCGAAAGTCTTCTTCGGTTTTGAGAGGAACGCCATGTGATTCGAACCATTCGATGGTTGAGAGGGGAGGGAAGTTGAAAAATGCCGACATGAGAAATTTTCCACCGCGCGGATAGTTTTCTATGAGTTTGTTAATGTCGTTTCGGTTGTTTCCGAGAGCTTGAAGGTCGTTTGTTGTCGATGGAATGCCTGTGGTGACGTTGCAACGACCACCACCGCTAATAATCACCTTTGCTCCGAGGTGATCGTTTTTATCAAAGATAATGACCGGTATTGATGGGTCGAGTTCTTTGATTGTAGCGCCTGCCATCATCCCTGCGGCTCCTCCTCCGATAATGCCAATTTTTGGCTTGTGCATGTACCTATCTTGCCATGTTTATTTCTTCTTTGCTAGTAATTCTTTGGCTTTCATGGCCATGTGAAGCTCTTCTTGCGTGTGCATGACGAAGACTTTGAACTTCAAATGTGAGAGAAATTTGAGGACGTCTTTTTGTAAGTACTCGGCATTTTCTCCAACGCCAGCCGTGAAAATAATGGCATCAACTCCGTTGAGTGCTGCTGTGTAGGCGCCGATTTGGAGTGCGATATGATATGTATAGACGTCATATGCGAGCTGTGTTCCTTTGTTTCCCTTCAAATTTCCTGCGTGAATGTCTCGCATGTCGCAAGAGATTCCAGAGAGACCCTTGAGTCCTGACTCTTTGTTGAGTATCGTGATAACTTTTTCTGGTGTTGTCTTAAGTTTTTTTGCGAGATAGGGGACGAGCGCTGGATCGACTGATCCTGATCGTGTTCCCATTACGATCCCTTCGAGTGGCGTGAATCCCATACTTGTATCGATGGCTTTTCCTCCAATAGATGCCGTAATGCTGCATCCATTTCCGAGGTGGCATGAGATGATTTTTGTCTTTTTTGTACTTTTGAGTCCAAGGAGTCCGCTCATTTTTTTGAGCGCAAGTCCTGTGACATACTCATGGCTAATTCCATGAAATCCGTACTTTCGTATGCCAAATTTCGCATACCATTCTTTTGGAACGGCATAGAGATAGGCTCGTTCAGGAAGGTCCTTGTAAAAGCCTGTGTCAAAGACGGCAATCTGTGGGATTTTTTTGAAGATTTTTTGCGCCGCACGAATTCCCTCTACGTTTGGAGGATTGTGCAGCGGCGCAAGTGAATACAACTTCACTAATTCACTTATCACTTTTGGCGTGATAATTGTTGGATCGTAGTATAGTTCACCTCCATGTACCACTCGATGTGCAACTGCCTCGATCTTTTGATTTCCAAAAATCTTCTGACTAAAAAGCATCTCGGTTGTAAGTCCAACTGCCTGTGTTATGGTCTTTATTTTTGGCTTCATAGCAAGCTTTTTCGCACCAACGGTCATTCTGAATTCACACTTAGAACTTCCAAGTCTGTCCACCATAGAGGTAAATAAAATTTTCTCCTTTTTGGTATCGATGAGTTCGCACTTGAGACTTGATGATCCGGCGTTGAAGATGAGAATAAGCATGTGAGAGTGAGGTGAGTGAGTTTTTATTGATACTGTTTTGCGTCGTATGTTGCATCAACTGCTTCGCAAGATGTGATTGCGGCGACGTGTACGATATCCATCCATGTGCATCCGCGCGAAAGATCATTTACTGGCTTATTTAAGCCCTGAAGAATAGGTCCAATTGCCTCTGCTCCTGCGAGACGTTCACACAACTTGTATCCAATATTTCCACTGTTGAGGTCTGGGAAAATCAAGACGTTTGCATTTCCGTGAAGAGGTGAGTTAGGAAACTTTTTATCAGCAACTGCTGGAACGATTGCTGCATCGAGTTGAATTTCTCCGTCGACGATGAGGGTTGGTTCGCGTTCTTGAATGAGTTTTATCGCATCTGCAACCTTTGTTGCCATTGGATGATCACTGGCTCCGTGCGTTGAGAATGAGAGCATAGCAACTCGTGGTTCAATTCCAAACTTTCTCGCTGTGTGTGCTGCATCGAGCGCGGTGTTAGCGAGGTCGTTTGCATCTGGTTCGATATTTACTGAGCAGTCCGAGAAAATCATGAGTCGTCCATTCATTACCATGAAGAACATTCCTGAAACTTTGTGAAATTTTTCTTTCGTTCCGATGATGTAAAAAATCGGCATCAAGAAATCTGCAGAGTGAGAGTTGGCTCCTGATACAAGTCCGCTCACTTCATCAAAATGCGTCATCATGCATCCGATGTAGTCGTGGTTTTTCATCCACTCTTGTGCCTGCTCCAGTGTCATACCTTTTTCTTTTCTTTTTTCAAAAAGTGTTTCTACGTACTTATCTATTTTTGGCTTATTCTCTGGCAAATCTGGATCGAATATTTCTAAATCATCGATCGCCATCTTGATGCTATGTTCCTTTGCGAGAGCTGCGATTTTCTCCTTATTCCCAATGAGTACTGGTGTGACAATCTTATGATCATCAAGATAGTCGATCGCCTGAAGTGTTCGCGGATCATCCGTTTCTGCAAATGCAATACGTTGGCGTTTTTTCTGCGCAGTATCGATGATTTGAGCGAGGAGATTTTTCATTTTTTAAATTAAAAAGTGCTACTGGGATTGTAGCACATTTTTTATTCTGACGAATGGTCTTTGTGAATTAAAGAACTCCTGGGATTGTATTTCCTGCAAGTCCATGGCTTTGATTCTGTATTCCTCCTATTTCCTCATCTCTTCTAATTCTTACTGTATGAGCTAAAATTAAATCTCGAACAGAGAGATTATGTCCGTTCGGAACCTCTGTTCGCATTCTCGCAATGCGTTCAGGATGATTGCTGTATCGTGCTATTAACCGATCTAACGCAGCCTCTGCATCATAAGGTTCATGAGCCATAGCATTTTTTGTACCCATATGTAAATAAATGTAATGAACTGATATCTCAGTGCATCATTTTACTACGATTTGCCTGTATAGCAAATGGCTTCCTAAAGCTGTTTTTCGGGAGTCTTCATTTTTGAGCCCTTGAGTGCGCGCTTGATGCTTCTGAATTGATATGGAATATCGAATTCTATGATTGTTTGTGCTGTTATTTTCATAAACTCTTTTGCGCTGAGCGGTGTTGTTTTCGATTCGATTTTATTTGCGAGAATTGCCTCACGAATTGACTTCCAATTTTTTTCTGCATGAACGAGTGAATAACCCTGGTCAAAATATTGAAGCATGTGGTTATCAGAAGTTCCAATGAAGGCTTTTTTATGCAGTTTTGCAACCCTTTCTGCCTTTTTATTAAACATATTGAATTTCTCTGTAAAGAACCACGACTCTTCGATGGCATCGAAGAGATTAATATTCTCGAGAAGTTTTTCCTGGAGACAAAATCCACGCGGATAATACGGATGTGGGGCAATTATGAGACAGTCCGGATGTGATTTTCGATATTTACATAGATCGTAGAATGTATGAATATTCTCCGTTTCCTTGGTTGCGTTGATAATCAGAACATGTCGTCGTCCAATATTTTTTTCAATTCCAGGAATGAGTAGGATATTCAGTTTTTCTGCGTATTCCTTGAGTTCATCGGTAAAAAGTAGCATGTTGTGAAGTGTAATCGACACAACATCGTATTTTTTTTCTGCAGCAAAATCGAGCATTTGTTTTGCGTTGTGTTTTGGGCATTCGATAGGATCTTCTCCTGTATGAACGTGGAACTGAACTTTGAGGGGTTTCATGAGGTTCTGTAAAATCAGTAAAATGCGAAGTGAACCTCCTTTTTTGGCTTATAATTCTTTCTTGAGATCGTCGACAGCGTTGACGACGTTTTGAACTTTCTGAATTTTTCGATCGATGTTCTGTTTCGTTTCAAGGATGCTCGTTTTCGTATTTTCTACCTGCTTTTGCGCTTCTTTGGCTGCGCTTGATGCGCCCTGTTGTACATTTGTTCTGAAAGACTCAAGTTGACTACATCCGCTTACAAGAAGCGAACTCGCTACAAGAAGAATGAAAAAAGAAGTTTTCACGTGCGCAATGATAGCACTCCTATTTTCTTGAATAAAGAAGTTTTTAATTCTTCGTGAGATACAGGAAAAGTACTCCAAAAATCAATATGACAGCAAATCCCACCATCCAGATCGTTATATATGCCATGCTCATCATTTTTACTACCTTTCCTATTTTTTGCGTATTTTCGCCTGGGTCTTTCTTTCCAAAGATACCCGGTTTAATGGCCTTTGCAATAAACATGGCTCCAAGTAAATAAAAAAGGATTGTTAGTGCGATATCTATTGGTTTTCCATCAAGCCCATATGATTTCTTCGTGGCTTCTAGCCCGATCATAATAAGACCAAGAATGATCAGCTGAATACGATTTACAGTTTTCATACTTAGAGATGAATATTTGTTAATCGAGATAGAGTTTCTCTTTTTCCAAGTGCCCAAATGACTTCGAAGACACCAGGAGAGAACTGCTCGCCAGTTAAAATGGCGCGTACTGGCCAAAAAACCTGACCATTTTTGAGACCAAGTTTTGCGACGATGCCCACGAGTGCAACTTTGATATTTTCTTCAGTCCATTGCTCTTCTGAGAGTTCTGAGATAGTTGCGATAACCTCTGGTATTACTTGTTTTACGGTTGCTTCCTCGACCTTCATCTTTTCGCTATATACAATATCTGGTTTGAACTGCGGTGCTACGAAGTAGAATTTGATATAGTCGTTTACTGGTTTAGGATCTTGAATAACCTTCTCTTCAACTGTTTTAAGAGCGCGATCTAACAGTGCTTCTTTGTCGGCGGTCTTGTACTCAGGTGCGATGTATTCTTCACACTCTTTCAAGAGAATTGCTTTTCGGTTGAGTGGGTTTGCCTCGACTTCTTCGAGGAACTTTCTTCGTCTCCACTGCCAGTTGTACCAGTCGAGTTTTTCGAGGTTGAAAATTGCGCCTGACTTATGAACGTTGTCTAACGAGAAGTCTTCTATAAGTTCCCGCATTGAGTAGATTTCTTTTTCAATACCTTTTCCTGGATGCCAGCCGAGGAAAGCGATGAAGTTGATGATCGCTTCTTGGGTGTAGCCTTTTTGAATGTATTCTTCTACAGCAACGTCTCCTTGGCGCTTACTGAGTTTGGAGCGGTCGGCATTAAGAAGGAGTGAGAGGTGTGCGTACTGAGGTGGTGTCCATCCGAAGGCCTGGTAGAGCCAAATATGTTTCGGTGTTGATGGGAGCCACTCTTCACCGCGAATGACGTGCGTGATTTCCATATCATGATCATCGACGACGTTGGCGAGATGGTACGTTGGGAAGCCATCAGATTTTACGAGAACCTGGTCGTCGATCGATTTGCTGTCGAATCGAACCTTTCCACGAATAAGATCTTCAATCACAATCATTCCTTCCGGGATTTTTTGGCGAATAACGAAAGGCATACCTGCGGCTACTTTTGCATCGACTTCTTCTTTGGTTAATGCACAGCACTTTCGGTTGTACATAGGTGCTTCGTGACGGGCCTCTTGTTTACGTCGCATCTCGTCGAGTTCTTCTTGTGTGCAGAAACATTTATACGCATAACCGTTTTCGAGAAGTTGATTTACGGCTGCGGTGTATTTGTCATTTCTTTGTGACTGTATGTATGGACCGTGTGGGCCGCCATTGTCTGGACCCTCATCCCAATTGATTCCAAGCCATTTGAGTGATTTCATGAGATTTTCCATCGCTCCTTCAACAAAACGCTTCTGATCGGTATCTTCGATGCGTAATAGAAATTGTCCGTTATGTTTCTTGGCAAATAAATAGGCGTAAAGGGCAGTTCGTGCTCCTCCAACGTGGAGGTAGCCAGTAGGTGATGGTGCGAAACGGGTGCGTACTTGTGAATTCATACGTTGCTTTGAAATAAGATTTGAAAATGATTTTGAAGCTCGTAACGGGCTGATTATAGATGAAATCTTGTTGATCTGCTAGCTGAATTGGTCTACTATATCTTCTTCTTTTGATTTTTATGAGCATATTAGATGCCCCAAGACAATTTGATCCGATGGAACTCCTTACTTTTGAAATGAGGGGCTCAATACAGATTGGAAGAAATGGACTGATATATGACTATAAGAATGGTTTCCATGCTGTTTCCGGGTCATTTCAGGTTTATGATGAAATGGGTCAATTTCGCGGAAAGGAAGCTCAAATTGCAGTTGCCTCGCGTATTGCACAAGCTGCTCGTAATTTTCGTACATATCGAGAATATCTTGTTCCTTGCGTTGCACTTCGTTTCCCTGAGCTTACTTTGGATGAAAAACAAGCAATGCTTGAATGTCTTTTTACATTGGCCCCTGAGAACGGGGGAAATTCTCTCGGTTCACGGCTCGATGCATTAAGTCAGCAACTACAAGCTGAATTTTGTGCGCATGCGGATGATGTTGAATCCCTACGAGAAATTGTTCGTCGGTATTCATCTGTATTTTTTAGCTACTTTCCGGGTAATAATTGATATATCTTTTTTGTTCCCGCGTTTTTGGATTAGCGTCACGGCTTCCCCTTGTCCCCATAAGCCAAAAACTGGTATACTCCTCTCGTGGCTAAACGAAGAAAACGATCAACATCAGCTTTGGAAAGACGAGGAAGTACCCGTAAGCGCAAGTCGCGGGGTGCTTCGAGGGCGCTTGCTTTTGAGGTAAAATCGACCGTTGCACGAGATATTTCGGCGGTTGTCTACTTTTTAATTGCTGCCGTGATGGTCTTGAGCCTTCAGGGTAATTTTGGTGTGGTTGGCGATATGTTAACGGGAATTTTTCGACCAACACTTGGATATGGTGTTTGGCTTATTCCGCTTATTTTTGGAGCAACTTCCTTGATGCTCTTCTTTTCTAAATCTATAGAATTTGGATTTTCCAGGGTTGTCGGTATTGGAACTTTAACGGTTTCCATTTTGAGTATTCTTCATTTGTATGTTGATGTAAATGAACTTCATTCTGCAGCTAGTGGTGGACAGTATGGAGGATATGTTGGATTCGTGATGAATTTTTTGATGCGTGGTGTTTTGCAGATTGGGCATGTTGGAGCAAGCATTGTGTTTATTGCGATGTTCTTGATTGGAACGATGCTTACGTTGCAAGTTTCCTTGAGTCAGATTTTCTCTTTCCTTCGAGGAAGTTTGGCTATTAGGAAGATTATGGTTGAGTCGGCTGAAGATGAGGAAGAGGACTCAGAAAGCGAAGAGGATGATGATCCCGAAATTTTTATTCGAAAGAATCAACTTGCTGACGAGGTACTTGCTGATCTTGCGAGCAAGGTTCAGGCGGGTGCTTACGATGAGGCTGAGCGCGTGAAGACTCTTCGTATTGATATGAATGAGCATAGAGGAGAAGAGGATATTATTTTACAAGAGGTTAAGCCCGAGAAGACAAAGAAAGCGAAAAAAGAAGGTGCAATTGCAGAAGGTGCTGCTACAGAAGAGGCGACAGAAGTTGATCCAGAGACAGGTGAGATTATTGTTAAGGATAATACCGAGGTTGAAAAGGCCGATGAGGTTCCAGAGTTTTTCTGGGAATATCCTTCACTTGATTTACTGAATCCTGCTGTAAAATCTGCGAGAGTTGATGAGGCGATGCTTCGTGATACAGCTGAAAAGATTAAGAGCAAACTCAAACAGTTTGATATTGATGTTGTGATGCATGAGGTCAATGTTGGTCCGACGGTTGTCCAGTATACATTGCGTCCGCATGAAGGCGTAAAGCTTTCGAAAATTACGAATTTAAAAAATGATATTGCCCTTGCCCTTGCAGCGAAGGCGATTCGTATTGAGGCGCCAATTCCTGGAAAGTCCCTCGTTGGTATTGAGATTCCAAATGATAAACGAACAGCGGTTCATCTTCGAGAAATTCTCGAGAGTAAGGAGTTTGCTGAAGTTGATTCTAATTTACGTTTTCCGATTGGACGAGATGTTTCCGGTAAACCGGTCATTGGAGATTTGGCTTCCATGCCACATCTTTTGATTGCTGGTAGTACGGGTTCCGGTAAGTCTGTTGGAATGAATACATTATTAATGTCACTCATTTACCAGAATGGTCCGGATGAGTTGAAGTTGATTATGGTTGATCCAAAACGAGTTGAATTGGATTTGTATAATGGTATTCCCCATTTACTTACACCAGTTATTACCGAGCCGGAAAAGGCCGCTATTGCTTTGCGTTGGGCTGTTGCTGAAATGACACGACGATATAAGATACTGTCTGTTGCTCGTCAGCGAAATATTGCTGATTACATGGCTGCACTTGGTCCTGATGATGTTAGTGAGAGATTGCCAAAGATTGTCGTCGTGATCGATGAGCTCGCCGACCTTATGATGACCGCAAAAAATGAAGTAGAGGCTTCCATCTGTCGGCTCGCCCAGATGGCCCGTGCCGTTGGAATTCATTTGGTTATCGCGACGCAGCGTCCGAGTGTCGATGTCATTACTGGTTTGATTAAGGCGAATATTCCTTCTCGTATTTCGTTTGCAGTGAGTTCGTCGATCGATTCTCGAACGATTATTGATTCGATTGGTGCGGAAGATCTTCTTGGAAAGGGTGATATGTTGTATTTGCCGGGCGGCATGGCTAAGCCACAGCGTGTCCAGGGTATCTATGTATCTACTGCTGAGATTGAGCGGGTTACGAATCATGCAAAGACGACCATGCCGCCTCAATACGATGAGGCTGTGACAAATCGTAAGACTGCCGATGAGTCGGTAATGGGTGTTCCTGATTCAAAATTTGCGACACCGGAGGAAGATATGGACGATGATCAGATGGTGAAAGAGGCGATTAAGCTTGTTATTGAAAGTCGTAAGGCTTCGGCAAGTCTTCTCCAGCGACGTTTGAAGGTTGGTTATGCGCGCGCAGCACGCCTCCTCGACGTGATGGAAGAGCGTGGCTACATTGGTCCTTCTCAGGGCGCTAAGGCCCGTGAAATCTACGTCAATGATGTTCCGGCTGATGTTCCTGAGGAGATCTAAGTCCTCGTCTATTTTTCAGTTTTTTCGCGAAATTTTTTATGAAACAACACATTCTCGTTACTGGTGGTGCTGGGTATATTGGTTCGCATGCAGTTCGTGCACTTCTTGCGCAAGGTTATGATGTAACGGTTATTGATTTCCTTAAAGGTGGGCACAAGGAATTCGTTCCTCCTGAGGCGCATTTTTTTGAAACTGATCTTGGTGACTCACAGATGCTTCGAGATATCTTTCAGCAAAATAAAGATCGCGATATGCCAATCCAGGCGGTTATTCATTTTGCTGGTCGTATTGAAGCAGGCTTGTCTGGAAAGGAGCGTGAAGATTTTTTTTATAACAATGTTGTCTGTGGTGAACGGCTTCTTCGTGTATGCGAAGAGTTCAATGTGAATACGTTTATTTTTTCTTCCACCGCAGCAGTGTATGGTGAGCCAGAAGAAGTTCCTATCCAGGAGACTGCCGCCTTACGTCCTGTGAATTACTACGGCACGACGAAACTCGAATTCGAGCGACGACTTCAAGTAGAGGCTGAAAAAGAAGGCCGTCATTTTACGTATGTTGCACTTCGGTATTTCAATGCAGCCGGTGCTGACCCGAATGGTGGTATTGGTGAGTGGCATCCGCGTGAAACGCACTTGATCCCTCGAGTTCTCCAGGTTGCGAAAGGGGAGTTGCCTCGTGTTGAAATTTACGGTGTTGATTATCCAACGAAAGACGGAACGTGTGTTCGTGATTACATTCATGTGAATGATCTCGTTGATGCCCACTTGCTTGCTCTTGAGTATTTGTTCAATGGTGGCAAGAGCGACGTGTTTAACTTAGGAAATGGCGAGGGCTTCACTGTTCGAGAGATTATCACTGCGGCTGAAGAAGTGGTTGGTGGTAAGTTACCGGTCGTTGAAGAGACTCGTCGTGAGGGTGATCCAGTAACACTTGTTGCTGATAGCTCAAAGGCTCGTGAAATTCTTGGATGGCAGCCAAAACACGCTGGACTTCATGAGATTCTTGAAACAGCTTGGAATTGGGAGCGACAGAGGTAATATCTCTGTATTAGGTCTTAATTGACCTAAAAAATCAAGGTTGTGTTTTTGGGCTAGCCCGGTAGAATGCCGCCTTGTATTTACTCTATCTATGAATTCTCCTGGCGGTAGTTATTCGGTTATGAAGTTCGGTGGAACATCCGTTGATAATATCAACGAGGTTACAACGATTGTTGGCTTGGAGGCGAAAAAAACTCAGCCGATCATGGTTGTTTCTGCATATAGCGGACAAACAGATGCACTTAAAAGGATTGCTCAGGATGTACTTCAAAATCCCTCCTTTTGGAATTATTATAGTTTGTATTTTGCTCTCGTACCTGTTCTTTATGACGTTATGGAGAAGGCGGGAAAACGTGAGTCTCTTGACCACCATTTTTCACTCCTCACTTCTGTTTATCAGCATTTTGTTGCGTGTATCGATCGTGTTATCCGGGAGATTCTAGCTATTACTGATGATCTTTCTGTGAAAGATCCATCTTCTCTTTCTCCTGAAATTCAGACATACATCGAAGATCGAATTATTGGCCTTGGTGAGGTATTTTCGGCTCATGTTCTTGCGAGAATTTTATCTACCCGAAGTGAGCTTGGCAGGATATTTGAAGACGTCTCTCTTGTTGATATTTTCGATGCAGATTCGCAGAGTTCTCCCGTTCTTCCTGATCAAAAAGATGCATTCTTTGAAGAAGCGAGTCGAAAAATTGCTGCCCGAATTCAAGCTGTTTTGGATCGAGGCAATGTGCCTGTTGTAACCGGTTATATGGGGTATCTTCCTGGTGGTATTCTCAAAACAATTGATCGTGGATATACTGACTCGACTGCTGCGCTTACCGCTGTAGCGCTTTTGCGTATGGGTATTGATCCTGAGCGAATTCGTCTTCAAATTTGGAAAGAGGTTCCAGGTCTGTTATCGGCTGATCCTCGTATTGTTGAACCAAATTATAACCCTAAGGAGCAGCGACGTGCGAGTGACTTCAAGGTGGCGAAGCTTCGTGAACGAGCAACGTTAACCGAGGCAGCTGAGCTTGCCGATCTTGGGGGAATGAAGGCGGTAAATCCGAATGCGATCTGGATTTTGGATGGGAAGGGTATTGAACTTCAGGTTCGAAGTACCTTTGATCCAGAGAGTCCGGGTACTGTTATTAATGATGTGGAAAATCCTGATTTACAAGGTATTCGATTTATTAGTGGAAAAAAAGGCCAGGCAATGTATCGCGTGAAGAGTAATAAAATGGTCGATCAGAGTGGTGTTGCTGACAAAATTTTCTCTGCGGCTGCCCATATGGGAATTTCTGTCGACATGATTACAACTTCTGCAACGTCAGTTGTTTTTAGTGTTGATGCAAAACATCCGAAACGAGCAGAGCTTGAAAAACAACTTGCTGATATCGGAAAAGTTAAACATTATGAAAAAATGGCACTTGTGTGCGCTATTGGAAATAATTTGGAGGAGTCAGTGGGTCTTTTGTCTAAACTTTCAGGCTTTTTAGCTCTTCATGGTATTAATATTTATTTTGATGGAGGCAATGCTGATGACAATCTCACCTTCGCTATTAAAGAAGAGCAGTTCGAAGATGCCATCAAATCTCTGCATGAAGGAGCGATTGAAAATGATCTAGATAGGACGATTATTCGATTTGAAAGAGCAGAAGCCTAATATTTTTTTATTAATTCTAGCAACATCGGAAACTCCTCGAATCCGTCGCGTTTCATGAAGTGACCGGCATTATTGAGCATGAAAAGCTCAGTAGTTCCGCCTAGATGGTGCTGATAGTATTCTCCGACTTCTGGTTGGACGTATGGATCGTTGTCGGAAAAGATGAGGATGAATTTTTTACAGTTGCGTTGGATTTTTTTCCAGTCGAAGTCTTGTTCGAAGAAGTTTTTGAGATCGGTGAATTCTGAATCTTCGAGAACTTTTTTATTTGGAGCTGCAATAATAATGGCGAGATCGAGTGGTTGTGTCCAGTCGAGTTCAAGTGATTTAAGGATTTCTGTTCCGCCGAGGCTATGGCCAATCATGGTACGAAATGTTGGCTTGTTCGAATGTGATGTAGACTTCAATTCTGGCTTCCATAGGTCATTTATGGTTTGTGTCCATTCTTGAACTTGTGGATGGTCTGTGTTGGGAAATTGAGGGTTATCAACATGAAAGTTGAATTTTTCTAATTCAGATTTGAGCCACGGAAACCAATGTCCGTCTTTGTTTCCACCATAACCATGAATAATGAATGCTTGTTTCATGACAAATTAAGATCGAGATTTTGGAGTATTATTCTTCTGATCCGTGGCATTTCTTGTATTTCTTTCCGCTTCCACATGGACAAGGATCATTTCGACCTACAGTATTTTCACTGTGAGCTTGTTCTGATTTTGTAACAATTGGTTGACCATTTGCGTCTTCCGCTGGTCGTTCTCCAGAAAGAACCGATTCGATCTGTGCTTCATTGGTCATCATCTTTTTTGGTGCTTCTGGAGCCATTTCCTCGGCTGTTGTGATTGAAACTTCAATCTTGAAGAGTGTATTTACGGTATTGAATCGAATATTACTGAGAAGTTTTTCAAATGCTTCAAAGCCTTCCTGTTTGTACTCAATCAGTGGATCACGTTGAGCATAACCACGAAGGGAAATTGCTTCACGAACGGCTTGCATATTTTCAATATGTGCCATCCAGAGTTCGTCAATAATGCGTAAGCTGATTGCGCGCTCGACGTTCCGCATAATGTCGCTTTGAGGAAATTTCTTCTCGCGCGCCTCATACTCTTCAAACATATACTCTTTTACCATTTGAATGAGCTCTTCCACAGTATTTACTTTTTCAAGATCTTCTTTTGTAAGTTGACGAGCTGGATTTCCGTGAATAGCGCGGATTTCCATGAGAATCTTTTCGAGGTCCCATTCACTCTTTGCTCGTTCACCAGATCCTGCATAGTTACGTACAAGCATTTCTACGACCTGGCCAATACTCAATAAAATATCTTGCTTAATGTCATCTACGAATAATACTTTTCGTCGTCGGCTATAAATAATTTCTCGGTGCATATTCATGACATCATCGTATTGAACGAGATGTTTACGAATATCAAAATGATGACCTTCAACTTTTTTCTGTGCACTCTCGATTGCCCCACTAATGAGTCGGTTTTCGATTGGCATGTCTTCTGGAATTTGTAATGCCTCCATCATTTTCTGAACACGTTCAGATCCAAAAAGTCGCA
Source organism: Candidatus Peregrinibacteria bacterium (assembly GCA_037447365.1). Taxonomy (GTDB): domain Bacteria; phylum Patescibacteriota; class Gracilibacteria; order UBA1369; family UBA12463; genus CALREA01. The sequence continues at coordinate 19,528 of JBBIGU010000002.1, forward strand.
TAAGGTCATCTTCCATAGATACGAAGAATTGGCTTGTACCAGCGTCTCCCTGACGTCCAGAACGACCTCGGAGCTGATTGTCGATACGTCGTGATTCGTGACGTTCCGTACCGAGAACGAAGAGTCCTCCGAGTTCGACAACATCGTCACCGAGTTTAATATCGGTACCACGACCAGCCATGTTTGTTGCGATAGTGACCGCACCACGCTGACCGGCATCTTTAATAATTTCTGCTTCACGTGCGTGATTTTTTGCGTTTAAGACATTGTGCGGAACACCTTCACGTTTTAGTAATTCACTAATCAGTTCAGATCGTTCAACAGAAATAGTACCAACTAAGACAGGTTGACCCTTTTCGTGGAGTTCTTTTATTTTGGCTACAGCAGCGAGAAATTTGCCTTTCTGATTTTTGAAAATAGCATCTGGAAGATCTTTACGATTGACCGGTCGGTGTGTTGGAATGACGATCGTTTCAAGTCCGTAAATTTGAACAAATTCTTCTGCTTCTGTCTGTGCAGTACCGGTCATACCTGCAAGTTTATTGAAGAGACGGAAGTAGTTCTGAAGTGTGACGGTTGCGAGTGTTTTGCTCTCACGTTTAACCTCGACGTTTTCTTTTGCTTCGATAGCTTGATGAAGTCCATCTGAATAACGGCGACCTGCCATGAGACGACCGGTGAATTCATCAACGATTAAAATCTCTCCATCTTTGACGACATAATCTACGTCGTTTTTGAAGGCAGCATGCGCTTTTAACGCTTGTTCCAAATGATGAACCTCGCTATATCCGGCATCAGTATAGATATTATCAACACCGAGAAGTTTTTCGAGATGAGCGATTCCTTCGTCTGTTAAGAATGCGCCTTTTACTTTTTCGTCGACGATATAATCTTTTTCTGGTTCGAGTTGTCGAACGAGTTGTGCGTATTGTTGGTATTTCGATGTTGACTCTTCTGCTGGTGCAGAAATGATAAGCGGTGTTCGTGCTTCATCGATCAAGATTGAATCAACCTCATCAATAATGGCATAGTTCAGACCTCGTTGAACCATCTGTTCTTTTGTTGTGGCCATGTTGTCACGAAGATAGTCGAAACCAAATTCGTTGTTTGTTCCATAGGTAACATCTGCTTCGTAGGCGAGTTTCTTTTCATCGTACGATTGACCATGATGAATAACACCTACTTTTAAGCCAAGAAATCGATGTAATCCTCCCATCCACTCTGCATCACGACGAGCGAGATAGTCATTAACTGTTACTACCCAAACACCTTTTCCTGTTAGTGCGTTGAGATATACCGGAAATGTCGATACGAGTGTTTTACCTTCACCCGTTTTCATTTCTGCAATTCTTCCACGATGAAGAACAGTTCCACCGATAATCTGAACATCAAATGGAACCATGTTCCACTCTTGTTCGTTTCCATATACTTCCCATTTTCGTCCACAAAGGCGTTCTGCAGCTGCCTTTACGAGACCGAATGCCTCTGGAAGAATATCGTCGAGCGTAGCGCCATTTGCGAGTCGCTCTTTGAATTCTGCTGTTTTTTCCGGAAAGGCTTCGTCTGTTGTGAGTTCAACTTTATATTTTTTGTACCAAGCATTGGTTTCTTCAACGAGTGGCAAAATGGATCGAATCTCTTTTTCGTTTGGATCGCCGAGAATTTTGGTAATAATTTTACGTAACATGTTGGGTTGTTGATCGAAAATAAAATAATCCGTCTGGGACTTCTAAAGCCAATGTATTTTAGTTGAAGTGAAGCCAAAATACAAGGTTTTACCAGCTTTGATATGGGGTTTTGCCTGGGCGAAGGTGCTTTATTCTTTGTATCCTCTCAAAACAATGAAAAATGTCTTCAGGATCACCTTTAGATCGAGATCTATGGACCAGTTTTGGATATAGAAAGTGTCCAGGCGGACTTCTTCTCGGAAGTCGAGATCTGATCGGCCAGAGATTTGCGCCATGCCCGTGAGACCTGGTTTTACCTCGAGGACGAACTTGTCACCGCGTGAATATTTTTCTACTTCTTCTGGAAAGTGTGGGCGTGGTCCGACGATGCTCATGTCGCCTATGAAAATGTTCCAGAGCTGTGGAAGTTCATCGATTGAAAATCTTCTGAGAAATTTTCCAACACGCGTGACACGTGGATCGTTTTCAATTTTTACGAGAGGGGAGTTTTTGCGAAGATTTTTGTCGGCGAGAGTGGTGTATCTCTGATTGTGGGTGTTTGGATGCATCGTTCGAAACTTGTAGAACTTGAAGAGCTTTCCATACTGCCCTACGCGAAGAACGGGTTGACCATCGTCGAGCTTAGTGAAGAAGACTGGGCCGCGCGAGTCGATTTTAATCGCGAGCGCGATGAGTACGAAAAATGGAAATCCGATAATGAGTCCGATGAGTGATCCGACAATATCAAATGTTCGTTTGATGATTTTTCCCCAACCGTCGAGTGGTGTTGGTTTGAGTTCGAGAATAGGAATGCCACGCATGGTTGAAATTTCTACATTCGTTCGTTGAACCTCCATGAGATCTGGAACGAAAGAGTACTTCACGTGAAGTTCACGACATGTTGCGAGTACTTCTGATCCGAACTTACTCACTTCTCCTGCCTGAATAATCTGCTCGATTTTGTGCTTTTTTATGAGTTTTTCGAGAGATGCTGTTGTTCCTAGAAAGTGATCTTTTTGTTCATGTTTTGATGTTTCGCCAATGAATCCAATTAATTTGTAATCGATGTGATTTTTGATTTTACCCATAAAGTCTCGTGCGAAATCATTTTCTCCAATGATTGCTACTCGATACTGGCCTATGCCATTTTTAAGAAGTTGTCTTCTGATAAGATGAATGATGAGCCGTTCTGTTCCTAGGAAAATGGTTGTAAGTACCGTTGCATACACCAGAAGCAGACGCGAAAATGGAAATGTTCGTATGACGAAAAAGTACGCAATGATCACCATAATCCATGCGAATACCAAGAAAAACATTTTTGCGAGATCACGAGCGAGTGCTCGAGAAACCTTCAAAAGGTACATCTGATTGATTGCAAAAATCACTACAAGAAGCAGTGCGCACTTGAGCGTGAAAGTAAAAAAGTCTTCATGTGTTGGAAGTGTTGTGAAATCAAATGGACTTTGATACGTAAAAAAAGAGGGGAGTGTTCTGAATTTGAGTGCTACGAAAAACGCCGCCACGGTTAATCCAAAATCGAGTGGAATTTTAATAATGCCGAAGAAGAGACGAATGGGTTTCATGCGGACATATACTACTTCAAAGCCTGTATTGAGAAAAGAGACTCTTTTTCTCTCTGTATTTTATAGAGTACTGGAATGTTCTCTATAAGCCGAGTTCTGTACACGGAAGCTTCATTGCTGAGGCTGCCGTGAGACGACTATCTATCTAGGCCCATGATCACTCATAAGCTCATGCAGTGGAGAAGAGAAGGACGGTCGGAACCGACGTTTGGAGCACTTTCGTACACGTATCCTTTCTTCCCAGCCACCTTGCACCACCTAGGGTTTGCCACTGAGATTTTGTTGCCCTGAAATCAGAGTCCCCAAGAATCCCACTCCGCCTGAGGCGGACTTTTCACCTTTTGTTCTTCAATGTTTAAAGACTGAAGAACGAGTATTGTCTCTGTGGTACTTTCCCTTGCCCCATATTACTATGAGACCGACAGGCGTTACCTGCTAAGCGTTCCGATGGTGCTCGGACTTTCCTCTACGCGAGTTGCGAAGCGACTTGCGCCTGCTCCCGCATAGCAATCGTCAAAGAACATTCCAGTACATGCTAGTATGCACCTTTTTTGGCTGTTTGACAAGTTACCGGCTTCTTTTATTCTAAAAATCCCTGCCCGGGCAGAAATTTAGCTTCAAATTTGACACGGTTTTGAAATGAATTCTTCCTTGTTCATAAGGGATGTATCGCTATTTGATCTTCACTTTTGGATGAAGCATTTCTGTACCATCAATTCTGCTTACTCCATACATTTTTCCTTTATCTCTCGGAGGTATGCTTCCGATATTATAGCTGAGCCTGTTTGGGCCTCCTGTCGTTTCAACCCATTCGTATTTTCGCCCTTCTAATTCGAATGCTGTTCCCGGTCCATCGATATCGCATGCTATTGCTTGATGATCCGGAAGGTATATGAATACGCAATCAATTCCTACCGCTCTTGCGAGGGTTGCTGTCATAATGCTTGAATCTTCACAATCACCCCCTCTGCTCAAGAGTGACATGAGAAGACTTTTTGGAGCCTCTTCGTATGCATCTGGTACATAATAGAATGAGTGTACGAAATCTACGATTGCTCGCATCTTGTCTTTCTTGCTCTTGAATTTTTCAGTGATCTGATTGGCGATATCTTTCGCAAATGGATCATTATCGAGAATATACAAGCCAGGGTTGATCCATTGACTACCTTCATCTAATTTTATTCTTTCTACTCGTCCTTGTCCTCTGAGTGCCTTGTTCTGCTCTATCAGTGTTGCGATTTCGACTTTTATCGGAATGGTTATTTTCTTACCTCCTGATGTGAAATGTTGCTCGTAAGCAACTTCTTTGTATTCTGGAAGGGCGCTTGGTGGTATCGCAATGCCTTGATCTTCCATGATTGATGGGGGCAGTCTTAAGTTGCCTTTATCATCTACAATCTTGAACTTTTTGTCTTTTGTTTCGGTAACATATCTGTTTTCGGTATTTCTTTCGTCTTTTTCTGTTTTTCCAGTTAATGTTGTTTCTACTGAGAGATTTTTTGCGTTTGAATCTTTGTAACGTATGGTGTTGATTTTTCCTTTTTCGTCCGCAGCAATTTCTATTGCATTTGGATTTAGCTGAATGTTAAATGAAAAATCAAAACTGGTAACGAGAATTGCTTTTATCGCTTCGATATCCTTTGGATTATTTGCTTTGTAAATCGTTATATCATTGAAAAGATCGACAAGCCTTTGTCCGCCTTTTACTTTTCCGATTCTTGGAGGAAGTTTTGTATTTGTCCTCTCGTCGAATGGCTTGAATATGAACGCATGGTATGGGAATTTGTATTGTGGTCTATTTTTGAAATTAAATGGAACGTCTTTTGTGATAAAAAGTGTTTGTGCAAATGCCCGATTTCCAGTAACGGTATTAAAGATATATTTATCAAAGTGATCTTTAAATGCCATGAGCATGTTGAGGCCTTCCAGTTTTACTCTTTCTTGATCAAGAAACTCTGGCCTGTTCGGATCTCGTGGTGGCTCATCAATGTGCTTTTCTTCAGGTTTTGTGACGGGGGCTTTTTCGCTTTTTTTAAAGAGCCCTTCGATTTTGTCGTGGGTGAGTGCTCCAATTGCTAAAACGGCTGCAGTTCCAAGAGCCAGTATGGCATTTTTGTTGCTCTTCTTTGGGTGACTACTTTCAGATGGTTTTTTCTGTGGTTGATGTACTGGTTCTTCAGCGTTTGCATCTCCGGGTCTTTGGGATTGTGGAGGAGTTATAATCGTGGTCGTAGTGTTGACATTCGCATTTGTGGACAACATTTCTACTATTTTCTTTTTTGTGTTTTTCCCGAAGCGTTTCGTTTTTATGTCGTTTGGATCGGTGGCAAGGTTGTTTGCGAGTTTGAATCTTACAAGAGCATCTTCTGTTTTTGGTCCGAAGTTTCCGTTTGGAGCAACGGTCATGTAACCCAGTATAAGCAAGGCGTTTTGCAACATCAGAACGTCGTTTCCGTGCATTCCTCTTCCGAGGTCTCGGGTAATTCCGTTTATTCCTTCTGCGAGATATTTCTTTTTCTCGGGCAGGGACATTGCCTCGAAAGATCCATGAGCATTTAGAGGATTTGCTGCCGTTGGCTTCCTCCCATCATTATTAAAATCACTAAATAGATCTGCGATGAAGTTGAATAAATCAGTTCCTCGTGGTGCCTCATTTTTTAAATAATATATAAATGCTACTGGTTCTGTTGGCCAATTATTGGCTTGAAGCAGCGCTTGATTTTTGTCGAGCATTTTCTTGAGCGTTTCTTCATGATAAGCGAATAATGCTCCGCTTGCGGTTCCGCTTTCTTCGAAAGTTAGTAAAAGTGTCTTGACGCCATTTTTTGCAAGATGCACTCGATACTGCTCCATGTTTCCAATTTGACCAACTTCTATAAGCGATTTAATTGCCATCCACCCGAGCGGTTTTTTTGGACCTACCCTTTCTAAGTCTGACAAGCATTTCACTCTTTCTGCTTCTTTGTATTCAGCCATTGTTCCTACTGGATAGGTACCTTGAATATATATAGGATTTTCCTCCTCTTTTGAGTTTTGCAATATGATACATGTTGTACTTTGAGTTCCGTTTGGATTTACTACTGAAACATATATTCTCTGGTGTTTTGATCTTTCTTCTGTAGTGAGTACAACTTTAGCATCTTTTGTTTTCAACTCTTGGATTTCCTCCATTAATCGGTGATCATTCCATCCCAAAAAGATCGATAATTCAGCTATCGCATCTTCTGGTGACATGGGCCTATTACATGAAAGTGAGTTTGATGGGGTGAGCATGTGACTATATTTACCCAAATATTCTCTTGAACCAAGCGCGAGGACCTGATTCTTTTTTCTGCGTTTGCGATGGAGTTATCCGAGCCATTACCAAAGTATCTTCTTTTTCTTGGTTTTGTATTGTCATTAATTGTTTTCGTCTTTCCTCTACATAGCCTCGCATCGCCTGAAGATCTTGTTCTGAAAGGTTGTTTGGATTTCTCTGCACAAAATCCTCAACTTCTTTTATTTCATTTTCTATATAAGGTATATCTCCTTCATCCATTACGAGAGGGGCGGCATTGATCACAATTCCACTTTCTCTTGTTGTATATTTTTGCATCAATGAAAGAAGTCGCTGGTGTGGTCGAATTCCTACGACGTAGACTCGTTCTCCATCTGATTCAATATTGTCGCTAGGTTGGTTTGCACCCATGTGATTTTTTGTAATGTATTGTTTCTGTTTTATTCCTGTTCCGCTGCAGCGTCGCCACTCAACTGTCCCTTTAACTTGCCATATTCCATGGCGAAGAACTTTACGGCGTTGAGACATTCGCGGGCTTTTGTGTTTTCTGGGTCTAATACAAGTACCTTTGTGAACATGCGCATAGCGCGTTCGAAGTTTTTCTCATTCATATAGAGGACGCCGAGATCGGTCAAGATCAGTGCGTCGTTTGGGGCGAGGTTCAATGCTCGTTCTAACAAGATAACTCCTTGTCGTTTTTCACCGTTGTGATAAATGCTCCAGCCGAGGCATCGGAGAATTTCTGGGTGGTTTGGGAAGAGCTCTTCTGCTTTTTCGAGATATTCGATAGATGTCTTCCACTTTCCCATGCAAGAGTAGACGAATCCCATGAGATAGTTTCCGTTTGGACTCTGTGGGTCGAGGGCAATAGCTCGGTCGAGTGCACGCTTCGCCTTCTGATATTCACGAAGAGTGAGATAGTTGTCGGCAATTTCTTCGTACGCCTCTGTGAAGTCGAGATCGTAGTTGAGAATTCTCTCGCAAATTTTGATTGCCTCCTGGTGATCGCCATGTTGCTTCTTTGCTTCAGCCTCCTCGAGCAGCGATTGCATATCGTACATAGAAATTTTTGTTTAGATTTTTATTTTGGATTTTGATGCGTTGGCTGGAGTTCGTTTTTCTTTTTTGCTTCGCGAACCTCAATCAATGCATCTAAGTATAATAGCAGAAAATGCGTTTTCTTTCAAGAACGACAGGGTCGTTATGTGCATAACTCCCTCAGGTGCTCTTGCTAAAAATTATGGAAGATTTCTAATGCGAATTTTTGATACGTACGGAGGCGCAAGTGCGTGCGCACAGAAATAAACATCCTATTATATGATTTGTAGATTGTTTGCCTTTTTGAAGCTGAAATTGTATTAAGCTGGCTGGTAGTTGATGGCTTCGAGCATCTTTGGACTTAACTTGGAATATTCTTTCCATTTGAGATGTGGATTGTCTGCTCCTCCAAAGAGCTGTTCGATGCGATGACCTGGATTGTTTGGATCTTCGGTCATGGCGTATGTGTCCATTACTGAAAAATTTCCTGTTTTTGCAGCTTCTTCTTTGAGCCATGCATTATAAGCCGCGCGAGTTGGTTTGTTTGATGAATATTTTCCAGGTGCCATGAGCGTCCCAACTTTAATTTTTGCATTTGGATTTATACTTTTAATTGCACTGATCATAAGATAAAAATTGTCCTGCATTTTTTTTAGAGGATAACCTTCTTTTCCTGCTAAATTATTTCCACCACACTGAAATACAATGGTATCTGCATTTTTAATTGCTTGTCGATCTTGTTCTGGAAGTGCTCTGATGTGGGCTGCAATACTCTGCATGGTTTTTCCTACATAATCAAAAGATCGTATGCCTCTTTTTGCGAGACTTCCCTTGAGACCTTGAACCTGTGAGTCACCAATGAAAACAGGGGAGCGTGATATGAATCGCTCATTCGACTCCCTTCCTTGTACTAATGGTGGTTCGACGCGTGCTGCTTGAGCGGGTGTTTGTTCTGCTGCTAATGGCGCTGCCACTGCTGGTGGTGTGAGTTTCTCGCTTCCACGAAGTCCTGCCTGTGCGCTGTGTGCTTCTCCGACAGTTGCTTGTACTTTTTGTATGGAATCTTTTTCTAATTTTATTGCGCTCTCCATTTGCTTGGCATCGAATGGCATGATGTCTTTGTAGGCGATGAAGAGTTTGGTTCCGGTGAAACTCGACATGTATTTATTTTTCTTTGATCGATATTCGCCGCCACGTGTTCCTGGTGAGCGTTTTGCTTCCGTGCCTTTATTTTCTCCACCGAAAGAGACGTTAGTTGCATTTGGTGGGAAGAGGTGGCCGGCACCAATGCCTTTTTGTTCAGCAAATGCGAGTTTGCCGAAATCGAGCGTGACGTTCATTCCTTTTTCTCCGAACTCAATATTTTTTCCAATGATAGCGAGAAGTTCGGCTTGAGGCTGTAGTCGAAGTTGTTCTTTTTTCTGATCGTCACTGAGACTTGGATCACTGTCGATTTTCTGCAAAGCTTCGGCAACTTTTTTTTGCTGCTCGGGATTGCTTCGAATAGATACGACCTTGTCGATGAATTCGCGAAAGGCACCACCCTTTTTCAAGGCATCTATTTTTTCCATACGTTCCAGTCCTTTGAAACCAGAAATGTCTTTTGGTTGTTCGGGTGCTTTTTGTTGCGCTTCTGGTCCGGCCATTGTGTGTTTTTATGTTTCTTTTCATTATATCACAAATGAAGCTAACCGGCAATATGTGCGCAAGTAAGGATTTTTGTGTGTTTGAATGCTGTTTTCAGCTTATAAATCTACCTTTTCTCCGACTGCATCTCGGGTTCCTTGTGTGAGGCTTGAAAAATCCAGATCAGGGATTTGCGGTCGATCTCTTGGTGTCATAGGTGGTATTCGAGTTCGTGGGCCACGCATTCTTTCTTGTTGATCGAGGTGCCTTACGAAATCTTCCATTCCAGTTGTTTTTGTAGGATCATAGGGTGTTTGATCATTTCCTGGTTCATCAGCCATTGCACTTTGAAATAACCGAGCACTTGTGCTGAGTCTTGGTGATTTCGCTGTGTCTACATTTCCGATTCCGTCGTCAGAAGGACCTCTTTCATCCATATAAAAAAGTTATAAGTATTGATGTATTTATGCTTTGAACAAATCTTTCAGATACTTTTTGAGCTCTGGGCCGAGATCTGGTCTTAAAAGTGCAAAGTCGATGGTTGCTTTGATGAGACCGAGTTTGTCGCCGGTGTCATAGTGGCTGCCTTCAACTTCGTAGCCATAGATTTTTTGAGACTTGCCGAGTTCGCGGAGGCCGTCAATCAGACGAAGTTCACCATCTGGGTGGCTTGCGTTGGCCTTTTCGAGTGCAGCAATAATTTCTGGTGTGAGAATGTATTTTCCGATGATTGCGAGATTGCTCGGAGCTTTTTCTGGTTTTGGTTTTTCAACAAGCGTTGCGATTTCGTGAAGACGTTTGTTCCCAGTTTTGACACTGAGATTTGGTCCGATAATTCCGTAGAGATGTGTTTTATTTGGTTCAACTTTGTCGAGTGCGATGATCGAGGCTTGTTTTTCGTAGAACTGATCGAGGAGTTGCTTGGTTCCTGGAACTTCGTTGGCGATAATATCATCACCAAAAAGTACAGCGAATGGCTCGTTACCGATGACTTCTTTTGCACAGAGAATAGCGTCTCCATCGCCTTTTGGTTCGGACTGACGGACATAAATAAACTTCGCAAGTTTGGAAATTTTTCGAATGTCCTTGAGGAGGTTGTGTTTTCCTTTTTCAACGAGGTTGTGCTCGAGTTCCCACGATGAGTCGAAGTGATCTTCGATCGCGCGCTTGCCACGACCGGTGACGATAATAATTTCTGTGATACCGGAATCGACTGCTTCTTCAACGAGATATTGAATGACTGGTTTGTCGACGATTGGAAGCATCTCTTTTGGTTGAGACTTGGTGGCCGGAAGGAATCTGGTTCCAAATCCTGCGGCAGGGAAGACGGCTTTTCGAATTTTTTGAGTCATGATGATTGAGAGATACTAGGTGTTGTGGGCTGTGTAATTGTCTTATGTTTTGATGCGAATAACTTTTGTCTGGAGTTTCTCGACTTTTGGTATGGCTATGCGGAGAATTCCATTTTTGAATGAGGCGGCTATTTTTGCAGAATCGGCGGAGGCTGGCAAGACAATTGAACGAGAAAAATCTCCCCAGAAGCACTCTTTCGTAAGGTAATCTTCCTCTGGAACCTTGTCATCGAGCTTTCGTTTACCTTTTATCGTGAGCACTTCATCTGTAACTGAGATATTGAGATCGTCTTCCGTGACACCAGCGACGGCAGAAAGAATGATGATTTCCGAATCAGTTTGATAGATGTCGAGGGCGAGTTGACCCTCTTGTTCATCGTAGTGACCAATTGGGGCGGATGGTTTTTGAGCCATAAAATATTTGAGTGAGAATGTGAGTAGAGAGGGGATTTAATTGTATATTATGCGACTTTCCCTTTTTTCTCAGCGTCTTTCTTTTGTTCTTTTTCGAGTTCTTTTTCCGGAGAGTCGAAATGTGCGAGGAATTCGTCGCGGCTCAGTGTTTCTTTTTCAATAAGTTCTGCCGCAATTTTTTCCATCGTCTTCTTGTTTTTTGTAATGGTTTCTTTTGCACGTTTGTAGGCTTCATCGACATATTTCTTTACAGCCTCATCGATTTTTTGCGCCATTGATTCGGAGTAGTTTTTGGTGTGACCAAGGTCTCGTCCAATGAATACTTCATGATTTTTTTCACCGTAGATGACTTGTCCAAGATCGGACATTCCATATTCGGTCACCATGCGACGTGCGATGTTTGTAGCCTTCTCGAGGTCGTTGCTTGCACCGGTTGTGACGTCACCAAAAAAGACTTCTTCTGCGCAATAACCGCCAAGGAGTGATGCCATCTCATCGATAAACTTTGCTCGCGCATAGAGATGCTTGTCTTCATCTGGAACAAACCATGTGACACCAAGAGCCATACCACGTGAAACGATAGAAATTTTCTGAACTGGATCACAGTTTTCTGTGAGATGACCAACGATTGCATGACCAACTTCGTGAAAGGCAGTGATCTTCTTTTCCTTTTCATTGAGGACGCGAGATTTTCGCTCAGGACCCATGAGAACTTTTTCGATCGACTTCTCGAGGTCGTCCATGACGATTGTTTTTCGATTGTGTCGAGCAGCAAGAATAGCCGCCTCGTTCATGAGATTTTCAAGGTCAGCACCAGAGAAACCAGGAGTGTGTTTTGCAATTTTTTCAAGATCAACATTGTCTGAAAGTGGCTTGTTTCGGCCGTGAACTTTGAGAATCGCAATACGATCTGAAAGATCTGGGAGGTCGACAACTACACGTCGATCGAAGCGTCCTGGACGAAGAAGAGCTGGATCGAGAATGTCTGGTCGGTTTGTGGCGGCCATGACAATAATGTTGGTGTCCTTCTCGAATCCATCCATTTCCGTGAGGATTTGGTTGAGGGTTTGCTCGCGTTCATCATGGCCGCCGCCAACTCCTGCACCGCGATGTCTTCCAACGGCATCGATTTCATCGATGAAAATAATACATGGAGCATTTCGTGCTGCCTTCTTGAATAAATCTCGTACGCGTGATGCGCCAACACCTACAAACATTTCGACGAATTCTGAACCAGAAATTGAGAAGAATGGAACACCTGCCTCACCAGCAACGGCTCGTGCAAGCAGTGTTTTACCTGTACCCGGAGAACCAACGAGCAAGACACCCTTTGGAATCTTCGCACCGATTTCTAAATATTTTCCTGGATTTTTCAAGAAGTCGACGATTTCAACAAGTTCCTGTTTAGCTTCCTCTGCACCTGCTACATCTTCGAATGTTGTCTTTCCTTTTTCCTTATCATAGAGTTTTGCCTTACTCTTACTGAATGACATCGCCTGATTGTTGCTGCTCTGTGCTTGTTTCATCATGTATGCGAGTACAGCAACGATCAAAATAATTGGGAAGGCGCTCATAATAAGATTGAGCCAGAAGTCACTCGACTCAGTTGGTGTCACCTCAATTTTCATTTGAGCAACCTGATCTTTTGACACCCCGCCTTTGTCGAGAAGGTCATAGAGATCCTGGGATCCCTCTTTGTAAGCGTATTCTTTGCTTCCGTCTGTTCTCGTGATGTCGAGTTGATTCTTTACAACATTAATTGCTTCAATCTTTCCATCTTTGGCTTCTTGAATGACAGTATTAAGACTTACTTTTGTTGAAATTTCTGCATTTCTTGACCATAAAAGAAATCCTGCACTTATGACGAGTGCGATAATAATAAGATAGAGAAAGCTGTTTTGTTTTTTCTGCGGAGCTGGATTCATATTGTGTTGAGTCAAGAAGTATTAGTAAGGATTGTAATAAAGATCGTATGCGTGAAATGCGCCACTATTTTACTCTTTTTCTATGCGTCAACCAAGGTTCTTCCTGGGCTTACTCTTCATGTTCTTGCTTTTCATCGAGAATCTGAATTTCGATAACCGGTGATTCGAAAAGTTTTGGGTCTGCGCCTTTATCGATGCGATATGTACCAACTGCCACAATTTTTCCATTGTCATCCACAATGATCGGAATATTTTTTCTAAGTTCTCTTCGAATTTTTTTGTCGACAAAGAAATCTTGAACTTTCTTGCTTCCACTCATGCCGGCTGGATGAAATCGATCACCATCTTTAACACTTCGAATGAAAAATTGATTATCTGGTTTTCGTAAGCTTACATAGACCGCATCTTTTTTTGTCTTCTTTGGAATTTTTTGATGAATACGTGTGATAATTTTTCCGCCTGGGAAACTTAAACTTCCTGGCATTGGAAGGAGAATAACGTCTTCTGTGAGGTGTGGCTTGTCGAATGTTTTTTCTTTTTGAAAGTGTGCCTTCCCGTACGCAATCGTAATGCTTAATCGATTTCCTAATATCTTTTCACTTCCTGTTCGTTCTTTCTGAATAATCTCGAGGAAGTCGTTGATATTGTCCGTTGTAAGAAGTTCTGTTGATCCGTGAAAAATTTCGTAGATTGATTGAATGACATTTTTTTGAACCGTTGGAAATAGTCCCTTGAGTGGTCCGATTGGACAGACAATTTCTGTAGGGGAAACTTCACAAAATAATTTGATGAATTCGAGCGAAAGAGATGTTAACATTTCGTCAATTTCACTGAAGTAGAAGCTCTTTTCATGGAAGTTGCTTTTGAAATTTGGATTGAGTTTTTCAATCGCAGGAATTACAGTATGACGAATGTAATTTCGCGTGTGAATCGTATCTTTATTTGTTGCATCTTCACGGAACGTAATCTTTTTTCGTCGACAGTAGCTCACAAGCTCTTCTTTTGAAAAGTCGAGAAGTGGCCGAATAATGCCCTTATTTACCATCTGAATTCCACTGAGTCCCCGAACACTTGATCCGCGAATGAGATTGAAGAGCATTGTTTCAACGTTGTCATCACGATGATGTGCAGTGAAAATATGCGCTGCTCCATATCGCTCCTTGAGTCGGAAGAAGAACGTCTTTCGAATATTTCGTCCCGCTTCCTCAAGAGTCAGTTTTTGTTTTTTGCTGTATGCTTTCACGTCAACTCGTTCAACTTCACAAGTGAGTTTGTATTTTTTTGCCGTTGTGCGAACAAGTCGTTCATCGAGATCACTTGCTCGTCCTCGAAGTTTGTGATTAACGTGCGCTACGATAATGTTCATTGGATAATTGACTGCAATTTTCCTCAGAACAGAAAGAAGTGCCATTGAATCAGACCCCCCCGATACACCTACAATGATCGTTCCGTTTTCCTCAACATAGTGAGTCATAATTGCCTCTACCGTATTTTCGAGGATGGATGATATATCGGTCGTCTTTTCCTTGAGGTTCTTTTTTTGCTTCTTCTTGTTGTTTGGTTTTTTCATATGTTCGATTGATTCGAAAGGCTGAGTAAAGGTTGAGTATTAAAGCGTTGGATTTATCGAGCGAGCTTTGGATTGGCGTTTATAAGACTCATGATGAGATCGATATTGTCGTCAGGTGCGGCTTGATTAGGAATGATTTTGCCGCAATTGATACACTGGTGTGTGATAATGTAGCTTCCTTTTCTTCCAATCGAGACTGTTTCTGGCTTCATAAGCCCCTGACACTGGCTTTGTCTATCGCCAGGAATGGCTTCATCGACATGGAGAGAATAAAGGCATTTTGAGCAATGGTTAAGCTGTTTTCCTGAGATTCTCGTGTTTTCGGCGCCACAATTGGCACAGATAAATGGTTCTTTTCGAGCGATGAGGCGCTTTCGAAGCTGATTTTGTGGCTCTTTTGGATTCATAAATAGAGGTGGATTCCTACTTGCTCTAAGCTTCAAAATTTGGTATAATACTATGAAATAAAAATAAAACGCACTCTATGTCTACTTTTACCCCGCAAGATCAGTCGCAAACTCCTCGCAGCCCAGCTTTGTCTTTCTTTATCTTGGCCGTGGTTCTGAGTTTACTCTTTTCGGCTTATCTCGTCTACCTTTTTGTGGCTCAATTCTCTACAAAAAAGGAGGCTGATGTCTACGTTCAAGAGACTGCTCAGTTGCAGCAACAAGTCACCACACTTACTCAGAAAAAAGTAGGTTATTTGCAGAAAGCAAAACAAGTTTTGGATAAGATTGATAGTCAGCGTATTTATTGGTCGAAAGTTGTCCATGATGCGCTTCTCGTCATGCCAAAAGATGCTAAGACTGGAGCTACGAAATCAGATTTTCTCTCATATTCTGGTAGTAGTGATGGAAAGCTGGTCATGAGTATGAAAACGATTGCCGGAAGTCAGAATCCGTATATTGATGTTGCTGATGTTGTGAATGCATTTTCTAAGTCATCAGTCTTCCGTGACGTTTTTGTTCCGACTATTTCGAAAAATCAAAATGATCAGGGACAGGCGGTTCTTACTTATGTCTTAAATCTCACATACCATGGAGAATAAACAAAAATTTTATCTTACGGCTGCGATCGTTCTCGTTGTTGTTATGCTCCTCGGAGTTCCGTTTGGGATCTTTCCTTTGAGCTCCAAGCTCGATGATGTTCGAAAAATGCGCGATGATGCTTTGGCGGCGAAGGCTAATGTATCGAGCGATCTTCAGGTTCTTCAGACGGCCCAGCAATCCCTTGATGGAGTTTCTGAAGTGAAACAGTCTGAATATCTTGATGCGATTCCAGAGGGTGTTCAGCAGGATGTCTTAATCAAGAATATTAACGATCTTGCTACGAAGTATGGCGTTACACTCTCAAGTGTTCAATTTGGATTGAGTGATACGCAGGAACTTCCGAAGCGGGTAAGTGTGAGCGCGAGCTTCCAGAGTGGATATAGCGATTTGCTGGAGTTTTTGCGAGCGCTTGAGGCGAATCGACGACGTATTCATGTGAAATCGATCAGCGTTCAGGTTGTTCCACAAGCTGGTACATCTGCCGTCAACTTCTCTCTTGATATGGAAGCTTTTTATCAGGGTGCATAATCGTAATATGTAGATATATTTTATGGAATCTTTCGAGTCACAATCATTACAGACTGGTTCGTCATTACAAGACAACTCATCGTCTTCTATTCTTCAAAATGTTTCTGAAAAGCCAGTAGAAGAGATTGTATATGGTGTGTACGATAATTCTCGCGCGAATGTTTTTCGCCAGCTTAATGATTTTCTCATTGATCATAGTAAAGTAAGTCTCAAGGAAAAATCGTATGTTTTTTATTTATTGTCGGTGATGGTGGATAGCGGCGTTCCACTTATTCAGTCACTTCGAATTGTGGCTCGTCGAACCACAAGTGAACGCATGCGACGAGTACTCTTTACGGTCGCTTTTGATGTGGAAAAAGGTAAAAATTTTGCCGACAGTCTTGCTCGATTTCCAGATGTTTTTGAAGAATTTGAAATTGGAGTTATTCGGAGTGGTGAAGTTTCTGGTCATTTAGATAGAATGCTCTCTCGTCTTGCTACTGAAGTTGAAGATGCTTATGACCTTCAATCTCAATTGTGGAGCGCAGCGTTTTACCCAATCACTGTCTTTGCCGTTTTGCTTGTTGTTGGATTTGGTGTGATGACATTTCTAGTTCCGCGAATTCTTGGTTTTTCTCAGGACTTGATTGGTACTGGACGTGAGCTTCCTTCAGCAACACAGGTACTTATTAGTACTCAGCATATTATTACAAATTATTGGTGGTTGTTGTTCCTTCTCGTTTTTGGTGGATATGGACTTTGGAATTTTTATGTTAAAACTGGAACAGGTAAGTTGCAGTGGGATCTTTTTGTTTTGAAATTTCCGGTTCTTGGAATGCTCCGAAGAAAAATATATGTTCTTCGAATTATTCGATTACTTGCGATTCTTCTTGAGTCTGGACTTCCAATTCTCGTAACACTCAAAATGGTTGCCAAGAGTATTCCAAATGAAATATATAAATTGAAATTATGGGATGCCATGAATCAGGTTCAGCAGGGCGGAAAACTACACTCTGCTTTTCAAGATAACTCATTCTTGTTTCCAGAAGAGGTGACATCGATGCTTGCTATTGGTGAACAGTCTGCGACTATTGCACAGAGTGCGAGTCGTGCTGCTACTCAGTATGAAAAAGAAATTAAACATACATTAAAAAAGCTTACGACGATTTTTGAGCCGGCACTTATTATTATTGCCGGTATCTTCGTTGCCGTGATGGCGCTCGCTGTTTTGATGCCTATCTTCGATCTTACGAGTCAGATTTAATTTCACCTCAATGTCACATGCCTTCTCTCAAACATCAACAACATAGAGGCTTTACACTTATCGAACTTGTCATTGTTATAGCAATTATCGGTATTATTGTTGCAATGTCCTTGTCGAGTTATATGGGTTATCGAAAGAGTATTGCGTTGTCGTTGGCTGTCGATTCATTGCAGTCTGCTGTGAAACAAATTCAGCAGCAAGCACGTTCAGGCAAAACCTTTGACGGTACGATACCTTGTTATGGTCTTCTTTTTGAGCAGGGAAAACCGGTTCATTTTGTGACGGCAGCATACCAAAAAACAAGCGGAAAAAATACATCCGCTGATCAGATTTGTACCCAGGAGAAAATTGAAAATTTAATTCCCCTCATGGATGGAATAAATGTTGTTGGTTTTGATTCTTCAATCAACATGCGTGTTTTTGCCACTCCGCCTCGAGGAGATATTGTAACTTCCGGTCTTGATATTAATGCTTCTTCAATTCATTTTCGACTTCAATTTGGAAGTGATAGTACAAAATCGGTTTCCGTAAAAATGAATCTTCCATTTGGTATTTTGCAACGAGATCAGCTCTAATATTTTATGAAACATTTTCTTACACATTTTCGACTTTATATTCAATCGCCATCTCATACACGTGATGGATTTACGCTTCTTGAGCTTATTATTAGTTTTGCGGTTATGTCGATTGTCGTCTTTGGTGTGACGAGTTTATATGTAACATCTATTCGTTCTAATGCTGCGCAGGTTGATCGTTTTATTGCCTATAATCTTGCTCAAGAAGGACTTGAAGGTGTTCGAAATATTCGTGACACCTACTTCCGTCAGTCGCTTCCTTGGGATGGAAGTGATACTTCTGTTTCTTTGGTTGATAAGCCATTTATTGATGGAACATATATTATTTCACGAAAGATTTCTCTTCCGATTGTTCAGTCATTTCAATCTGAGAATAAAGAGTCAGTTAAAAGTAGCATTCCTTGGATTTTTAAGTCCTTGAGCCAAAAAGACGATAGTCTTATTTACGAAGTTCATGCACAGGAAAATACGGGAATTCCATATTATGTTCATAAAATGGATTCACTTCCTGCGGACAGTACGCCAACCATGTATCGTAGATCCATTACGCTTTCCAAGATTGATCAAAATCGAATTTTAGTTACGGCGCATGTTGAATGGAGTGATCATGGAAACCAAAAATCTCTCGATCTTGCAACAGAACTTACCAATTGGAAACAACGACCATTCTAATATCTTTATGAAATTTTCTTTATTAACTAGTCGGGTGAATCGTAGTAAACAAAAGGGTTTCACTCTCATTGAAATCCTGGTCTCCTTGTCGATTTTTTTGATCTTGCTTGGCGTACTGATGACTTCGTTCTTTCAGCTCTACAAAGCACAGCGTGATGCGAATGATGTTCGAAAAGTTGTTGCTGATTTGCGTACCCTTACCAATTTTGTTCAGGACGAAATGAGGACAAAAACAATTGATTTTTATTCATATAATCCCACGTATCGTCTTTCTTTTGATACTCCGCAGCATGTTTTGTATCTCACCGATAAAAATGGAACGCATCAGACGACCATTACATTTATTCCTTCTCAGAAGGGTAGTGTTAGTGGTGAAAATGGCGGTAGTGTTGTTTTTACAAAGCAGGTTCGGGTTGATAAGGATCATAGTTGGAGTGCCGATTCTGGTTTTGCCGGTGATCCAAAAAAGATCTCTATTCCACATGTTCAATTAAAAGACGTTTCGTTTTCTCTTGCTCCGATGGGTGATCCTAATGCAAGTCTTGATAATCTTCGTGACAGTACTTTGCAAATGCAGCCATCGGTTACAATGCATGTTCGATTTGGAAATAATTATTATCTGCAAACTACTTTTTCCTCACGTGTTTACTAACTCATGAATATTTTTACTTCACATCGACGGGGAAGTGCATTGATTACCACACTCTTGGTAACTGCACTCATTATGCTTACTGCCGTTGGACTTGCTCAGTTGATTACTGGCGATATTCGAACGGGAGGGGAGTTTGTGCAAGATGGAAAGGCGTTATATATGGCTGAGAGCGGATTGGAAAGAGGCTTGCTTACCTTGAAAGATCAGCTTCCTGGCTATCAGCCAAAACTTGTAAAAGGTGGTGTTGAGAAAGAGACTCTTTCTTATGAAACTAATTTCAAGACTCAAGCAAATGATATTCCTCATGTTGAGCCTGGCATGGTGAGTGTTTTCAATAAGGCCGATGCATATAATACACTTGCGGCCCAACATTCTGTTGCGGTTCCGTTGTTTACTGTTGATGACGCTGGTGTGGCTCATAATATTCAAGACTTCCTCGTAAAATATTATGTTCCATTTGATCTTTCAAAAAATATTGCAGGATCTCAATTGCAAGATATTGATTTCTTCCGATGGAAGATTGTTGGTATTGCGCATGATACAAAAAAAGCTGAGTCAGTAAGCGACTTTACGTCCGCTTCTGATTTTGCTATCGCCGAGAAGCCAAACTGTTTTGGAACCTCAAAAGAAAAAGTTCAGGAGAAGTTTTCTGATATTATTCCTGACTGCATTCCCGATATGGTGAAGTCTTCTACGGATGTGCAGAATTGCCAATATAACCAAGCTCGATCGTATTACAAATACACAGTAAAGACTTCCTATGATGGCTTCGAGGATAGCGCTCCTATTGAAGTTCTTGATACTCCTTGTTATGCGATTGCTGATTTTCTTGCGAATCATGATCAGAATTACTTGATCCTTACGAATCTCGTGAATCCCGATATCATTCAGGCGCTGAGTCCTGATGCTCAGGCCGCCCTCTCTTACATTAAATATCGTGTTATCACTACGGAGCCAGTTTTGCGAGATAAGGTGACTATAGAATCGACCGGAAATTCTGGTGGTATTCTTGGTGGGGTTGGCGCTGCTCTCCTTGGTGGCTCTACTAAAAAGCTCGATCTTCAGCTTTCTGGAGATGCTTTTTTGCCAGTCTTTAACTTCTCAATCTACCAGACGGATTTGAAGAAGAAGTAGGTTATAGACGTGATTCAATATTGCCCTGGAGTGTATTTTTCTGCTAGGATGAGCCCACATTCGCTTTATTTTTCCTATGCAAAAATCTTTCTTTGTTACGACCTCGATTGCTTACGTGAACTCCGTCCCACACATTGGTTTTGCGATGGAATTAGTACAGGCAGATGTTCTTGCTCGTTATCATCGACTTAAGGGTGAAAAAGTTTTTTACGAAACGGGTACGGATGAGCATGGTATCAAAATTTTCAGAACCGCTGCTGACCTCAGTATGACTCCTCAGGAGATGGTTGATAAAAATGCTCAAAGATTCCGAGATCTTACCAAAGCTCTTAGTATTTCCAATGATTTTTTTGTTCGCACAACAAATCCAGATCATAAGCGTGGTGCTCAGAAGATTTGGCAAAAGATGGCTGAAAATGGTGAAGATGGTAAAAAGGATATTTACAAGGGCACGTACGAAGGTCTCTACTGTGTTGGCTGCGAAGCATATGTCCTCGAAAAGGATCTCGTTGATGGCAATTGCTCTATTCACAAGAAGCCACCAGAGCTTCTCAAAGAAGATAACTATTTTTTCCGACTTTCGAAATATTCCGCGCAGATCAAGGAACTTATCGAAACCGATAAACTCAAAGTTGTCCCAGAGGCGCGCAAGAATGAAATTCTCAATATCATCGGCGAAGGCCTTCCTGATGTCAGTTTTTCACGTCCGAACTCAATGCTTCCATGGGGCGTTCCAGTTCCTGGCGATGAGTCACAGGTGATGTATGTTTGGTGTGATGCGCTTTCAAATTACATTACGGGTATTGGATATAATGGAGATAACGAAGAGCAAAATGAGATGTTCAAAACATTCTGGCCGGCTCAAGTCCACCTCATTGGGAAGGATATTCTTCGATTTCATGCAGGTGTTTGGATTGGTATGCTCCTTTCTGCCGGACTCGCAATACCAGAAAATATTTACGTTCATGGATTTATTACGTCTGAAGGTCAGAAGATGAGTAAGTCCCTCGGAAATGTTGTCGATCCCTTTGAATTCACTGAAAAATATGGCATCGATCCTGTGAGATATTATTTGTTGAAAGAAATTCCAACGACCGATGATGGCGACTTTAGTAAAGAAAGATTCCTCGGAGTGTATGGTTCAGATTTGGCTAACAGCCTTGGAAATCTCGTCTATCGTGTCTTCTCCATGAACGAAAAATATTTTGAAGGGAAGATTGTGAAGAAAGCCCTGAGCGCACCTGCTACATTAACTGCACCACTTCCTGAACTTATTGCTCGATATCATGCGTCTATTAATGATTTTGATTTGAAATCTGCGCTTGAGCTTGTTGTAAAGCTCATGAATGCGGGTAATGAACATGTTGAAATTTCGAAACCTTGGGCACTCGCAAAGACCGACATGGACAAGCTTGCTGAGGTTATGTACCAACTTCTCGAACTCATTCGTATTATCGCCGTTTTACTTTCTCCATTTATTCCAACTACTGCCGAAAAGATTCTTGCTCAGTATGGCGAATCGGGAAAGGTAAGTGATGCGGTGGGTGGTCTTGATACGGCTCTTATTTGGGGTCAGCTTCCTGAAGGCCTGCAGCTCACAAAAGGGGAGCCACTGTTCCCGAGGTTGGAGGAGTAATTCAGCTGTAGATTTTATAACGTTTGAATTATTTTTCCGGATTTGTCTTTAATAACCTCTTCCGGAAGTTTACCTCCCCCAGGTTGTGATTCTAATTTTTTTAAATCTTCTTCACTTTGCTTTATCTGTTGTTCTAGATCAGTAGTTGCTTTTATGTCGGTTGCTTTTTGTATAATTGGAAACGGCTGAATAATAAGTCTTACGATCAAGTATGAGAACATGACGAGTGCGAGACCGAGAAGCGCCCAGGTGAGCTCTCGTTTAGCATTTTCAATTTGAGACTCTTCGCCCATGGCGAAGGCATAGTCACCACCAGCTCGAACGATAAACATGACTGCGAGTGGTGCGGCTACAAAGAGGAGTAAGTTTGCGATGTACTGCAATACGATATTGAAAGCCGAAACAGCTCTGTCTTGCTGAGTATCTCCTTGTTGTCCCGTAGCACTATTTACTTTTTCTTGAAGTGATTTATTGAGATCTTGAAGTCCTGCATTTTTTGGTACGAGATAGTCAGGAATTCCTATCGCTGCTTGAGTAGCGGTGAAAAGTGTCGCGCTGAGGATGAGTGATGCGAGAATGATTGATAACTTTTTCATATGTATCTATTTATTCGAGTGGCTTGATGAGCGTAATAGCACGAACGATAGCGTATGATGCTGCAATGATAACATCGCCGATGGCGATATAGATAATGATCGTTTTTGCTTTAGTCTGTTTATCCTCTTCACCATCCGAGAAGACGAGAATCACTCCTGCTACAACCGCTCCGACGAATGTCATAACGACAGCAACTCCTGAAAGAATTTTGATGATTCCAGAGAACACGTCGGCAAATGATGATTCTTGCGTTGATTTAACTTGTTTCGATAAGTCTTTGAGGTTTTTGTTTACATCTTTCCCGTCGATTTGCAGGTTCTCAACCTTGAAGATCTTATCAATACCTTCAGTAACACTTTTATCTTCCGGAGTTTGTACTACTGCAAGTGTAACGGTTGGCATAACCATTACAAGTGTCATCATAAGAGCGATAATGTAGGTTTGAATTTTTTTCATATTTTTTCTTTTGTATATTTATCCTCCAATTTTAAGCTTGAGAAGTATTGATACGAGGGCGTACGAGAGCATTGCTACGGCGATTCCTACGGCTGACCATTTCATAATTTTTTTTGCTTTTTCTGTTTGTCCTTCCTCGCCAAATGATACGACGTATAGGACACCTCCATACACGAATGAGACAAGTGCCATACTTCCTGTAAATCCCACAAAGAAGGTTGTAAGAAATGGAATGACGAATGTGACTCCGTAACCTCCATTAACCCCACCTTGGCCCTTGAGTGACTCTTGTTGCGCAATGTCAGGTCCTGCCAATGACTTTGGCTTTGGTATAAATGATTGCGCATAGGCTGCCTGTAGACCCAAGGTCATGACGAGAAGTGATACGGTGATGATGATTTTTGCGAGTGGTTTCATAATGCATTACTTTATGGTGCAGGTAATGGCTCAGGAGCCGGCGCTTCTCCTCCATCCTTCGTTACTTCTGTTGGCGGATTTTGTCCGCTATAATCTGGCGCTTGGAAGAATGTTGGATTGATGATGTAAAGAAGTCCTGATGCGAAAAAGAGGAGTACGATCCCTCCAATTGCCTGAACGATTCGGCCCTTAGCTTCTCCTACAACCGATGGTTCGCCTTCGCCTTTGGCAATTGAAATTTGAATTCCGCTAATCACAATTGTGAGTACTGCAATAACTCCAACGATTCCTGCCGCCCAGCGATAAATAAGTCCAAGATATAGTTGCAATAATCCCGTTCCTCCTTGCGCTGGATCAATGAGGAGAACGGTAACTTCCTGACAGTCAAAGTACTGACCATTATCGTCTGTTCCGAGAGCTGGAACGTCCTTTGGACATTTTTCGAGAAGTAGTTGATTTGTGATTTTTTTTACTCCTCCACCTTTTGCATCGCAGTTTAGAATTTCTGTATAACGTACACATGCTTTAACTTTTCCCGGAGTTCCGCTTCCAGACTCGGTATTTGGCGTGTCTATGCTTTCTTCGAGGACGGTGAAAATGTTGTTTTTAACTTCGGTATCAGATAAACAGAGTTTTCCGGCGCTTATATTCGTTTTTTTTGCATCTTCTACTTTTGATTTACATTTTGTGACAAGTGGATCTTCCACGGTTTTATCTGCCGCAAGCGCAGCGTATGGGAGAAGTAATCCTCCGAGCACAATGCTTATCACCAATGTTTTGAATAATGTTTTCATACGTTTATGAGAGAAGGCTGGTGACAATGTTAACAAAGATAAATGATAGGAGCGCGAAAATAACTCCAAGGATTGAGTAGAGCATCATGCCTTTTCCTTTCGTAACCCATCCTTCGTCGCCGTGATTTGCGATCATCATAATACCTGCCACGATAAGTGTTAAGAGAGCAAGTGATCCAATGACATAAACGAGAATATCGATGATTCGAAGAAATGTTCCGAGAAGAACTCCATATTTTTCGACTGGATAATCTTTATTTGCGAAGATGGATTGTCCTTGTGTTACCTTATTTCCTTTACTGTCTTTGGTTGTAAGAGTGAGAAAGTTGAGTGGTAATTTGAAGCCTTGCCCTGAGGCATTGCGTATTGCTGCTGCCTTTTCTGCTGCCGCTGTTGCGTCCGCCTTTGCTTTCTCTGCCGCTGCATCTGCTTGTTGTTGGCAATATTCCGGAGAATCATCTGGTCCACACTGAAAATCCGCCCGCACAACAGTTGGTACGTATAATAATGGCATAATCATTATTGCGAGAAGTCCGATGGTAATTGCGCCTGTAGTTCGTTTCATGGTGCGTACAAATAGTGAAGTTTCAGCAACTAAATCTCAAATTCTGGAGGGATGCTTGCCATGGCGTCTTCTTCAGTGATTAAGTCGGCCTGGAGCAAGTCCATGACGGCTTTTTTCATCGTCTGCATGCCGTCGCGGAGACCGGTTTCGATGGCGGAGTTGATCTGGAATGTTTTTTCTTTTCGAATCATGTTAGAGATCGCGTTGTTGACGAACATGATTTCGAGAGCGGCGAGACGACCCTTTCGATCCTTTGTTTTGAGAAGGTTCTGCCAGATAACTGCTTTCAAACTTTCAGCGAGCTGTGTACGAATTTGATTCTGTTGTGATGGAGGGAAGGCGTCGATGATACGATCGACTGATCGTGCGGCACCACTGGTATGCATGGTTGCGAGGACCAAGTGACCTGTTTCCGCAGCTGTGATGGCAAGTCCCATGGTTTCAAGATCACGCATTTCACCGACGATAATAATGTCTGGATTTTCACGAACGGAAGCCTTCAAAGCCTTTGCGAAGGATGCGGTGTGGGTTCCAACTTCACGCTGTTCGATCATCGACTTTTTGTTTTCGTGAGTGAACTCGATTGGATCTTCGATGGTAATGATATGCTTTGATTGCTTTTCGTTGATCTCATTAGCAATGGCTGCGAGTGTTGTCGACTTACCAGAACCTGTTGGACCGGTGATAATGACGAGACCTTGTTTGAGCTGTGTGATCTGTCGTATTTGCTGTGGAAGTGCAAGCTCGTCGAGACTGTAAACAACTTCCGGAATGATACGAAAAGCAGCACTGATTCCTTTTCGCTGAACAAACATATTTACACGAAATCGTCCAATGTTCTCAATTTCAAGCGAGAAGTCGAGATCGAGCGTCTGTTCGAATTTTTTCTTTTGCACTTCGTTCAATGTCTCAAGCAGATAATCTTCTGCCATTTGTTTTGTGAGAATTGGGTGGTCTTCGACGGCTATGAGATCACCATTGATACGAAGAATCGGTTTACTTCCTGTTGAGATGAATATATCCGAAGCCTTGTACTGGATAGCTGTGCGGAAAATTTTATCGAGTTTCATCGGGGTTGGTTTTTATTTTTATCTCACTATTGTACCATAAATGCTCATTTTTCTCAAGCTAGAACAGCCTTTATTAATCATACCCCCTTAAAGCTGATAGGTGATTTGATATGTATTCTTTTTTTGAAGCTGAATTTGTCCAATTATCGACGTTTTACCTTTCCGCCAACCGTGTCTGTACTAGTTGGGGTTGATGGGGTTGTGGTATCGCCACCTGGAGCCGTAATGTCGCCTGTTGGCGGGATTGTCAATCCACCTGTCGTTTCATCGGTTGATACTGGTGGTGTCGCAATTGGTTCGACAGGAGCGGTTATATCTGGGGTGGTATTTTCAATAGGCAATGTAGATGAGTTTTCGACCTGTTGCTGAATGTCACTTGAAAGTGGCTGACTTGTCGAAAGGAATGTTTTATAGAAGAAGAATCCCCCAATAATAGCTACCGCGAGGACTCCTACAAAAATAGCCCATTTTGTATTTTGAGAAAGTCCCTGAACGGTACTGAGCATTGACGGTCCTGTTGCCATTTCACCTTTTTCCATTTCCTTTGTGAGCATTTCTGGTGCTGCTGCAGATGTAATCGGTTTGAGAGGGGATAGCGGAGCAGGAGTTGGTGTAACTGGCGTAGGCTTTGGAGTTGGTGTCACTACTGGAGCTACGGGAGTTGGTTTTGCGACGACAGGTGCTGAAGTTACTGCAGGAGTTGTTGCTGCTGGAACGGATGCCGGTGTAGCAATAGGTGTTGTTGCGGCAGGCGTTGTTGGTTTGAGATTCATATCTAATTTGAACGCTGCTGGTGCGGGTGTTGCTGGTGCTGGTGCGGGTGTTGCCACTGTAGTCATAGTTCCGCCAAGTTCTGCGAGCATTTTTTGAGCATCAACATTGCCTGGATCGAAACTTAATAATTCCTGAAGACCCTTTATAGCCTTATCTTTTTCGCCTTTTGAAACCCAGTCTTTGATATGATCAAAAGCTGCCTGGACGGTTGTTTTAATTGGTTCTGCCATGGTTTGAGAAGGTAAAAAGAATAGTGAACACGAATCTAAAGATTAAAATCGTTCGAGATTGAGTTCTTCCATACCGTAATCCTCAGTGCTGTTTCTTGGCAAGACGTTTTCGATTGCGCCCCACTCACTCTCTTCATTTGCTGGAACAACAAGCGTAACTTTACTTCCAACTTCGCCGCGGAAGTAGGTGACTGATGCGAGGAGAACTTTGTAGGTTTTTCCGCTTACAATAACCTTGTACTGACCGTCATCATTGGTGAGAATGCCAATAATGTGCTTACGTTCGATTGGTTTGATCTGCTTATAAAGGAAGGTTCCATCATCTTTAATAGTAAGTTTCAACACATCACCTGGAACGAGTTTTGATTTGCTGGCGTAATTGGCTGGAACTGGATAGGCTCTTTTGTCTGGACCAATCATCGTCTGGCCATCAAAAACACCCTCGAGAACATTGGCATCTCCATTCATGCCACTTTCCTGTTCGAGTGATGTAGCCTTTTTTACATATTTAGAACGAGCAGACGGTTTGCTTTCCCCACCGCTTATTTCTGCAAGTAACTGTTGAGCTGATCGAAGGCTTGTTTCTGCGCTTTCGATCATTTCCTGAATTAACGCTATCTTAGAGTCTTGAGACATTTGATTTTTGTTTAGGGGAATTTTGTAGCTTTATTATACCTGTTTTTCAGCTTTTCCTCAATTCTCTGCTCTTTACAAAGTTACCTGAATAGTTTCTTCCTTCGATTTCTTTCGTTTTTCGAGCCATCGCTGAAGAAGTGCACGACGCGTAATACCCACATTTGAGAAGATTCGGAAGGTGAATACAACGGTTGCTGCGAGATAAAGGTCGAGGCCGAGTTTATCACCAAGGTAGGTAATAACCAGCGCAAGAATAATGTTAAAAAAGAGTCCTGATATGAAAATGACCGCGTTGTATTGATCTCGAGTGATCTCAGCACGAATAGCGCCAAAGAGCGCATCAAGAATTCCGATCAAAATGACCGCGGAGAATTTTGTATATATGACCGGAATGGTGACATTGATGCCAAGTCCGAGAAGAATGCCGAGTAAAATTCCGAGGAGAGCCCAAATCATGAAACAATATGATGAATGACTTTGCGTTTATTATATCTTACTTTTTTCTTTTGAAAATGACTTTTTCGCCGCTGGTTCCTGTGATCCGTAGATCGATGTAGTTGAGTGGAACTTTGTAAATGTCTACTGTTGCCATTGCTTTCTTGAGTTTAAGGAATTGTCTTTCATAAGAAATTTGTGTGTCGAGCCAAATGGTGAAGTATTTTTCCGTTTTGATGTGGAGTTCTCGTGCGTTGATAAGGAATTGTGTTTCCATAATCTTCATACCAAACTTTTCTTCGAAATAGCTTGTTGCCTTTAGAATATAATTCAAAGTTTCTGCTGTAAGGATTGGTTTTGTTGGATCGAGAACTGGAGTATTGGAAGTTGGATTTTCCGACGGTGTTACTGTTGTTGCTGGTGCTACTGGTGATTCTGTGGATGTTCCCGAATCTGTCGGTGTTGCTGTTGATGTTGTGGCTTCCGGTGTCGCTGCGTTTGTTTCCGGATTTTTCATTGTTGCCAATGTTTCTACCTTTGGAGTTTTGCTGATGATTTTTATGTATGGAAGATTTGGATTTTCAGTATTTCCGTATACTGGCATTCCGACAGCATTAACCATCATTTTTCCAAGTGTTTTTCCATCAACAACTTGTTCGATATTTGCGACGATAGGGAATTCAGAAAAGTGAATTTGAATTGTTCCTGGTAGAATTTTTTTAGCGGTGATTTGCTGTAACTCAGGATGATCTTTGTGAATTTGATTTACGATAGTATCTGTATCTGTTGTGAGAATATTTTTCCCTTTTAATGAACTGAAGTATTCTAATATGCTGTTGTTTTCGTTTTGTAATTCCTCGTACTGAATGTAAATATTTCCAATTTTAAAATATGATGAAAATACGAATACATAGAGTCCTGCTCCAATAATCACGCATGCTGTGAGCCCAAGAAGTATTCTCTTGATTGTTGTGAGCGATGGCATCGATACGTTTGGAATAGTCATGCTCCTTCGATTTCTCACTCCCGATGATCTGTTGTTGGTAAGAAGAGGGCCGCGACCATATCGAGTATGGGCTTGTATGTTCCCTCTTCGTTTTCGACTAAAAAACATGCGGCTATTATAATGGTATGCAAAAAGTTCGTACAGCTACGGATCTATTTAAAAATAGTCAGGTATGTTATTTGTTACCTGCGTTTGAAATGAGTTTTTGAAATCTTTGCAAGATCTTCAATTATTTAAGCTTGCTAGCCATTTCTGCTTTCTTGGCCTGAGCGTTAGCAAGAATAGAAGCTTTTCGAATACGTGCGAGAGACTTGTTTCGCTTTTTTGCGTTGCTCGACTTTGGTCGAAGTTTTGGAATATCTGTTACTCCGTGTTTGTGGTTGACGTGTGCGTTAGACATGATGGACGTGGATTACTTTTTGTGTCGGCATTGTAAGGTGTGTTTTGTACTATTGTCAATGAAAGGTTGAGGCTTTGTGTGTCTGAGGAGATATTTTTCTAGCTTCGTGGTATGATATTTGTAATGACTATATCGAAAAAACAGCTTTGGTTTCTCGTTTTCTTGGGATTTTCTATGTCGCTCCTTGCTTTGCGGATTGATCTCCATGATTTTGTAGAAACTCCTTGGTATTTGTGGCCCTGGGTTCCGATTTGTTCCATATACCCACTGTTTTTAGCTTTGAATTATCTTTATTTCTTGCGATTTGGGAGGTTTCTCCAATTTCTTCTGTATTTTACGATTTTTGGAATAATCGGTTATGGAATTATTGCACCCATTTTTTACATCCTATACATGATGGAGTCTGGCTTTTCCTGGTATGAATCTGGAAATATTTTTTGGGTTTGGTTGTATGCGAGTCAGGCTTTTCTGCTTTGGCCGTACCGTAGGCAGCTTCCTTGGTGGCAGATTTTTTTGATTGGCGGGTATTTTTTCGTAAAAGATATTCTTGACCGATTTAGTATTACATGGTCTTATGTGAGATTCCGAGTGTTGTCAGGCGATCTTATGAATATTGTTTTTTGTTTACTTGTAGTCATTCATATCGGATTGCTCTTTGTTTTTCTGTATCAATCGTTTCGACATCATAAATAATCTTCTACTATAGGTGTCTCTTTTGGGAATTTTTCTTTTGTTGTATATATTCATACTGTGTGGTAGGGTATTCCACGGTTTTTTATTTGATATCTATCTGTACTGATGATTTTGTCTTACGCTAAGCTTTATCCGATGGGTAATAGTACTGTTTTAATTGATTCTTTGAAGAATGAAGTTACTCCTAATATGTTCAAAACGGTCGCCTCTCTCGTCATGCAGGAAAAATATATTCCATGCGAACAAGTTGGATTTGTATGTCCACCTCGTCGCCCAGAGCATGTTTCTCGACTTGAGATGATGGGTGGTGAACTCTGCGTTAATGCACTTAGAACTCTTGGATATCTTCATCATATGCGAACAGGGCAGAGAACGTTCTTGGTTGAATCTTCAGGATCCGATCAGTCTTTTTCTCTTAAGGTAACTCCTGACGATCTTGTTTCTCTGAATTTTGATATGAATTTTCAGCACATTTCGCTTTCTGAAAATCTTAGTCTTATTAATCTTCAGGGTATCTCTCATTTTGTTGAGAAATTTCTTGATGTTGACATCATTACTCAAGAATATATCGTAAAGCGTCATGAATTCCTTCGTAAGGAGTATGCTCGGTATGTTCAGCATCCTGGTGCGGTTGGTTATATTCCATATGATCAAAAGGATATTATCAAGATTGTTCCTTATATTTACATTGAGGATACCAATACGAGAATTTTTGAGACCGCCTGTGGTTCCGGTTCTATTGCTGTTGCTGTTCGTGAACATACTCTCTTTAAGAAGACAGAAGTTTCTTTTATTCGACAGCCAAGCTCAGAGATTTTTCAATTATATGTTTTTGAGTTGGCACCAAATAATTTTCACGTTGATATTACAAGTGACGTGAATCTTGTTTCCCAAGGTCAGATTTTTCTTTCTGAAAAGGAATTGGGCTTGTCAGCAAACAGAGCATCTTACTTGAAGGAGAGTACGGCTTCGTCAATGCTCGAAAATGTTTCCTGTTTGCGCTCTTGAAGATTCTTGATTGTATATCCATTTTCCCCTTTGGCTCCTTCTATCATCACCATGTAGCCAATGCCTCGTTTCGATGCGTCTTCAAGTTGCTTTCCAATTTTTTTGTTTCCATCAAAGTAGACTTCAGTATTGAAGCCTGCTTTTCGGAATGCTTGCGCTACCTTGTTACCTGTAGCTCGCTGCTCTTCTCCGAAAAGCCCGATCATTACATCGGTTACCGATTGTTTTTCAAATGAAAGAAGTTTTTCTTGTTTTATGATGCTTAATAGTCTCGAGAGGCCGATAGAAATTCCTACACCAGGAAGGTTTTTGTTTATGAATTTGCTTGCCAGATTAGCATAGCGTCCTCCTGAACAAATACTTCCGTATTTTTCGAGACCATCGAGCGTTGTCTCATATACCGATCCTGTGTAATAGTTGAGTCCTCGTGCGATCTTTGGATTGAAAACAATCTTTCCTCTTTTTGTTGTTGAGTCTTTGAGGAGGGTTCCAATTGCCTGCAATTCCACTTTTCCTTCTTCGAGAAGGGGATTGGTTCCCTTAATATTTTTTAAGAATATTTCAATTTCGCTGATCGGAACTTTTGTATCAATTATCGTTACAAACTCATTTGCTGCTTCAGCGCTGAGGCCTAATTCCGTCTTCAGACCTGTTCGAGTTGCAGCAATTCCAACTTTATCTGTCTTATCGATAATTCGAAGTGCGTCACTTATTTGATCATCTTTTATTCCAAAAATTTGGAGGAGTCCTTGGAGAAATTTTCTGTGATTGATGTGGATGGTGAAGTTTCCAATATTTATTCCTTCAAAAACTTCTTGTACGGCCGAAACAACTTCTGCGTCGTAGTGAAGAGGTAGGTCGTCGATTCCAATAACATCAATATCTGCTTGATAAAACTCCCTAAATCGTCCTTTTTGAGGGCGCTCTCCTCTCCATACTTTTTGAATTTGAGATCGTTTAAATGGAAATCGGAGTTCATTGAAGTGTTCTGCTGTATATCGTGCAAAAGGCACAGTAAGATCAAAGCGAAGTCCGCGCTCTACTTCTTGAGCGTCGTCTCCTTCTGCTGCTGCTCTTTTGATGCCATATACTTCTTTTTTAATCACGCCATCTTCATTTTCGAGAGTTTCCATGTTTTCAACTGCGGGTGTTTCAATCGGAGTGTAGCCATAGCTTGCATATACCATTTCCATTATTCCTCTGATGCGATTTTCTACTAATTGTTCCGATGGAAGATTTTCCGGAAAACCACCGGGAGCACGCGATTTATCTGACATGGATGGGGGTATTAAAAATGTGTTGAATGATAGATGCCTCTGCTTGTGAGTATCATTACTCTCAATTTGCTTTCAGTCAAACCTTTTTGTTGGTTTTTTAGCTTTGTTTTTGTGATTTTACGCGTCTTTGGAATTGCTTTTTTATATGTTTCAGGTAATCTTGTCGACACTTAATAATTATTTATTTTCTTGTCAAGATAGTCGGCCTGGAAGCGAATATATTTTATATTTTTTGAATGAGTGACTCGTCATTTTCATCTTCTACTCCTTTAACCACTACTCCTTCTTCAACATTAACTCCCCAAATTTTTGATCGTCTTATTAAATCTATTTTAGATCGGAAGCCCGTTTTAAAAGATATTATGATTGAGTATGGGGATTCTCCGATGATTGAGTATGCCAGACGGCATCTTACGAATCCTGTTGAATGTGTTTTTCCAGAGCGAGCTCCGGAACTTCTTGAGGTTATTCGAGAGGAGATAGATCGTCTTTTTGGGGCTGATATTGCTGGACGTGCTGTAGCTCAGATGAAAAAGTTTTATAGTGTTTCAACAGCTGATCATCATGGACCGATTACGCATTCTTTTTTCTTGAATCCAAATATTCTTTGTGCTGCAGCGTCAGTTGAGGATCCTGCATCTCGAAAAGATTTTATTGTGACTTTTCCTTGCGCAAATGTTTCTTTCAATAACTCATCGTTTCCTCGTGGAATTCTTTATCACGCTATGAATAAGGGTCGACTTGATATGGGTCGTCTCGCATTTGTTCCTGCCAAAAATCGTCAAGCAACGTTATATGGTTATCCGGCCTATACTCGTGAAGATGTGAAACGTATATATCAAGATATCGATCGACAGGTGACAGAGTTTGGTCTTTCCCGAAAAGTCATGAATGATCTTCGTGGCATTGTTGCTGAGATTTACGATAAAGATGAAATATATGACCAAAAGGACTATTCAGATCAGATGACGCTCACAAATTATGCTCTTTGGAAAAAATTCTTTCCTGCTGGTTCAGACGTTCCAGATCTTCTCTATGTTCCTATGGAGAATATTGCAGTGAGTGCTTTTTTGAAACATCATATCGATCAGAAAACTATCTTGAGTAAGCTCATTTTTGATGAAGATTATTCAAAAATTATTGCCGAGATTTTTAATGGGGTTCAAGGTGCTTTTGATTTTACTTCTGGTGCTGGGACTTTTATGTTTTGGGGTTTGTCGGAAGGTAAAAATTATCTTGTATCCTTGCGACGAGAGGGGAATTTCTTGGTTGATAAAACAGGTGAATTTCGTGTTGAGCTTACTCCTGCGTCACTTCGAGAGGCTCTTGAAAAAAAACGTATCGCACCGAGTATGCTGTTCGTGTTTATGGTTCTTGTTTTTTATTATGGACTTCGATGTCTTGGTGGTTTTAGTCAGGTAAACTACCTCACCCACATGAAAGAACAGTGGGTCAAGTTTTTGACTCGTATTAATGAAACTAGCGACATTTCATCTGTCGAGAAGGTTCAAACTCGTAGTTTTGTGAGCGATATTGGTATTGCCTATATTAAAGATACTTTAGGTAAAAATTGTCTTGCCTCTGGTATTGACATGATTCTTTATCAAAATCCTGATGCGTGGAATTTACTGAAAAAGGCTGTTACTACTCTTCCTCTCGCGGAAGGATTTTATGCGCTTTGCGCTGATCTCTATCCTGCAATTTACTCTGTCACTGAGCGGGATCCAGTCCTATCTGCTATTGGCGCTTCCGATCTTCTTAAATATCTTGAAGTTGAAAAGCGCTGCGAAGCATGTGTAAAAATGTAATTCTCTTCTGAGGCACACCTTACTGATGTGCATTTTTACTTAAAATCGTGTATACTATTCGAGGTTTATTTTGATTACACATTTCATTTATTTTTATGGGACATAAAATTGAATATTCTCTCTCGAGATACTTTCCTGAAGGTACAGAATATTTTTACGGATATCCTGCTGAACAAGACTCACACTTTTTCAATGGAGTTCCTCCGGAAATTGAAGAGATGGTATCTGGTCGACCAATGGTGTGCGCTGGTCCAAACGTGAAAGCTGTTTGTTTTTCTGCCTGTCTTGATTCTATTCCATTTTCTATTCTTCGCGATGACCTCGATGTGATTCGTGTTGATCGAAAACAGATTCTTACGTTACCAAAAGATATTAATGTTAAAATTCGTGGTTCGAAGCGTAATAAGCTTATCAAGAATGCGCTCTTTGAAATGGCTGGACCAGGTCAGCTTGTGATGGCTCAGCCGTATCTTGATCCTCGAGCAAAAACGTACTATGCGATTCCGCCACACCGAAGTATTTGGCTTAATGATAAGCGCAATATGACGTCCTATATTCCAAAGGCTTATCTTCCGGAGATCTATGAAGAGTTTATGGATGGTGCTTGTTTTCAGCAGGCTGATCAACTTCCTCTTCCGTGTGTTATCAAGGTTACATCTTCATCGTCTGGTGACGGTGTTCGTATTTGTTATACCAATGAAGATGTTGAGCGTGCAAAGGCTGATTTTGGTCACCTTGAAGGTATGATTTTCGTGAGTGAGTATGTGAAGATTCATAGAAATTTTGCCGTTCAATTTGGTATTTCCCATAATCCTGAACAGCCAATTGAAATTATTAACTGGCATGAACAGATGGTGTCTCCTTTTGGAGGATTTTTGGGTGGTATTATTGAACCACATGAAAATGAAGAGCTTTTTCAGCCTTTAA
The DNA here is from genome assembly GCA_037447365.1 of Candidatus Peregrinibacteria bacterium. GTDB lineage: Bacteria > Patescibacteriota > Gracilibacteria > UBA1369 > UBA12463 > CALREA01. Next base: position 54,562 of record JBBIGU010000002.1, read on the forward strand.
ATAAGGTCCTTCTCGAAAAAATTCTTCCTGAGGTTCGACGTCGTGGTTGGTATGGTGTTGGCGGTTTTGACGTTCTCATGACGGAGGATGAACGGTTCTACTTTATTGATCCGAACTTTCGTATGACGGGTATGACGGTCTATGATTTCTTGGCTCGAAATAATGTCATCAAAAAATCACTTCTGAGTTTTAATTCAGAGTTTCATGGTAGCGAGCGTGAGTTCCGTGAAAAGATTCTTCCTGTTGCCAAGCCTGGCGCTAATCAACTTCTCTACGTCACGGTTCTGACGCATGGCAAAAAAGTTTTCCGTTTGAATTCGGCGTTATTATTCGATAAACGCAGTGATATTCCAAAAGTCACAGAAAAACTTTTGAGTCTCGGCCTCGTTTCATCGGTACTAACCGATGCGACGAAGATGGCTTAGAGGTTTGGTTTGGTGAGGTTTTTTGGATCGAGGATTTTTTCGAGTTTGTCTTTTGGCATGAGTTTTTTCTCGAGAATGAGGGCTTCGAGGTGGGTGCCACGGCGGAGAGCTTCGTTGACGAGTTCGGCGGTCTGGTGGTAGCCGAGGTAGGGGTTGAGGGCGGTTGCGACGCAGAGTGATTTTTCGAGAAGTTCTTGGCAGCGCTTCGTATTTGCGATGATATTTTCTACGCAAAATTCACGGAAAAGTTGGAATCCGTTTTTGAGGAGCGAGCAGGACTCTTGGAGATTTTTGAGAATGAGAGGAGTCATGACGTTGAGCTCGAGCTGACCGTTCATCACAGCAAGTTCTACGGCGCGATCGTTTCCTTGAACTTGGTAGGCGATCATCTGTACACATTCGGCGACAGATGGGTTGACCTTTCCTGGCATGATAGATGAGCCTGGCTCGACTTCTGGGAGTTGAATTTCTCCGATGCCACCGATTGGCCCCATGTTGAGCAATTTGAGATCTTGTGCGATACGCTGCATAGTGATCGCGAGATTTCTGAGTGCGGACGAGACGCTTGCGAACGTATTCATATTGCTTGTTGTCTCAAAAAGATTTTTTGTTGGCTTGAGGGGAAGTTTCGTGAGTTTAGCAAGATAACGAGTGACGAGTTTTTGGTATTGTGGATATGTGTTAATGCCGGTTCCAAGTGCGGTTCCTCCGAGTCCGATTTCATGGAGAAGGGACGTGGCGTGTTTGAGTTCTTGAATATCTTTTTCGATGGCGGTGGCGAACGACTCGAACTCCTGACCAAGCGTTACTGGAACGGCGTCTTGTAAGTGCGTCCGTCCGACCTTGAGAATTTTTGCGAACTTTTTTGCTTTTGCGTGGAGTGATTTGGCGAAACGGAAAGCTTCTTTTTGAAGCGCGATCGACTCCCAGCAGATGGCGATGCGGGTTGAGGTGGGGAAGACGTCGTTTGTCGACTGGGCCATGTTGACGTGATTGTTTGGATTCACGAATTTGTATGAGCCCTTTGGTGCGCCGAGAAGTTCGTTGGCACGATTTGCCACGATCTCGTTGATATTCATATTGTAAGGAGTTCCCGCGCCGGCCTGAAATATATCGATCTGATATTCATCATCAAATTTTCCGTCCATGAATTCCTGAAGCGCCTGCAATATTGGTTTGGTGAGTTTTGGATCGAGCTTTCCGAGCTCAGTATTTGCTTGAGTTGCCGCATACTTCACGCAGGCGATCGCACACTTGAATGTCGTCGATGCCTTGATGGGACTGATATTGAAGTTGGCGAGTGCTCGAGTGGTAAATGAGCCATAATATGCTTCTTTTGGGACGTTGATATTTCCGAGTGCGTCGTTTTCGAGGCGGGTGGCTGTGGTTATGGTGTTTTTTTTGATTGTCATAGGGTGAAGATTTTTATGGAGATTTCTGTCTTGTAGTTTTGCATGATCAGATTCCAATCTGCAATACAAAGAGTGCAGCGGGTAGTACCTTCAAAACCTCATTTTCTGGATGTATATCACTACGCTATCACATAGTTATCACTGAGCAATTAATTTGTAATACATACGTAAAACACTCTTTTAAAATCCCAAGTCCCACCTCATCCCTTGCTTTTATTCTAAAATATGTTACTATTGTTCCTCAATATTTTTACGTCTATGTCGGAAATCCAGCTTTCCTTTGAACAACTTGGCCTTCCCGAACACCATGAAGATGTGCTCTGCTATGAAAAGCATGGCTTTATCTGGAAGTTTCGTAAGCTGAATAATGAAAAAGATAAATTTATCGTTAATGTTTTTTTACCTAATGAAAAGAAAATTGGGTACATGACTTTTTATGTGACACATCCTCCCCAGGACGGGCAGCAGCTTGTTTTTGGTGGGCTCTATATTTCTGATGATCTTCGTGGTCGAGGACTTGGTGGTTTGTGTATGGGGGAGCTCTTTGCTTTTTCAAATCAGCTTCAAGTTCCTCTTCATAGCGCTGTTCCTCAGGGTAAACCCTTGACTTGTTCAATGCTCCATAAATTCGGTTTTGCTCCGAAAACTATTTCGGGCGATCAGGTGGTTATTGTAGGACGACCTTCAAATTCTGAATCTTCAAAAATTCCTGTTCACTTTCCTTCGGAGTCTGCGGGTCGGCACTTTATACATTCTCGTATTGCTCGAACTGGGCAATATCAGCTTGTCGGATCTATTGACGAGATTGTTGATGGGGTTCGCGTTGTTTTGAATAAACGATATCTCTTCCAGGATAAGGTCAAAGCTCAGACTCAGCTTCAACGTATCGAAGAGAAACTCTTGCATTTTAATTAGTCCCTTGGTAGACTCCTACCCGCTTCATTAAAGCAAAATTTTATGTCAAACGTCTGCTCAGTCACAGGAAAAAAGCCAACAACTGGCCACAATGTTAGTCACTCAATGCGTCATACAAAGCGCCGATTCTTACCAAATTTGCTTTGGAAGAAGGTCTGGAATCCGCTTAAGAAGCGTTTCGAGCGAATCAAGGTTTCTACTCAGGGTCTCAAGGCTTTGAACAAGCGATCACGATAATTTTTCATTGCATATCAAAAGGAGCCCTTCTTTAGTCATTGACTATGAACGCTCCTTTTTTGGTGTCTTGAAAACTTTTCTTGTTGCTTGTTTTGCTGTGTGAGCGATATCTAAGAAAAGTCGGTAGCTAAACTGTAAGGCGAGATGAAAGGGGAGTTTGATGACTGGACCAAATCCCATAATTTGATTAAGGATGGCGTGGTTACCTTGTTTGCATGACTTAGCTCGAGTTGTTCGATTTTTTACCGCCTGTCTGAAATCTTCTCCGGTTTGTCCGTCAAACAAGGTATAGCTGTGGCCAAAGTTCATTTTGATGTGACAGTCGCTCGATCCAATTCGGGCTTTTTGTAAAAAATTTTCATTAATAAATGCTGCTTTGTTTGGAAAGTCTGGTTCGATAAGTTGGAAGTTTTCTATCTCAACACCGTCGATCATTGCGAGCAGTTCAGGTCTATTGATGAGATCAATATAACTGACGCGATAACGATAAATATATTCGCCGAGAGGGTCTTCTTCGAACGTTACATGTGGGATTATAATCATTGCCCCTTGAGCTTGAAGTTGTTTTAACGTGTCTTCCAGAGATTGAAATGATTCAACACGTTCTTTTAAAAAGAGTCCAATGATATGCCCACCATTTGAGTAAATTTCCTCTCCGACAATAACTTCTACTGGAAGATTGTTTTTTTCAGCATACGCTTTTGCGACTTTTGCGCCTTCGATGGTGTCGTGATCAGTGATTCCAAGAATACGTATTCCTTTTGCCACAGCCATATCTACTGCGCTTTTTGGCGAGATGAGTGAGTCAATTGAATGCCAGGTATGAAAATGAAGATCGGCTTTTGATTCCATATATTATCTGCAATGCTTTATCATTCTTGTCTTATTCTAGCACTAAAACTATACTATTAAAGTGTTTTATAACTTAAAAATATGACTTTAACTGAGTCGTTTCGAGTTCAGCTTAATTCTAAGCCACCTGATTTTTCTCTTCTGGGTGTTGATCAGCAAACATATGATTTGAAATACTTCGATGGGGCATCAATTCTCGTTATCGTTTTTATGTGCAATCATTGTCCGTATGTACAAGCTTGCATAGATCGTCTTGTTCAGCTTCAGCGAGATTTTGCAGATAGAGGAGTGCGTTTCGTAGGTATTAATTCAAATGACTCGACGGATTATCCTGAAGACTCTTTTGATGCCATGAAGGATTTTTCTTTACGTCATGCGATGAATTTTCCTTATCTTATCGATGAAAAACAGGAAATTGCTCATAAATATCATGCTGTTTGCACTCCTGATATCTTTGTATATGACAAAGAGCGAACGTTACAGTATCACGGCCGAATTGATAATAATTGGAAAGATGCTTCGAAGGTCACTTCTCATGACTTACGCAATGCTCTTGAAAAGCTGACTTCTGGGCAAAAACCTGATAATCTTCAGTATTCTTCGATGGGTTGTTCTATTAAATGGAAGCAGTAGTCTTGTGTTTTTTTGACGATCCCCTATAATCACCCCTTCTTTTTAATAAATAATGCATGGTTGATGATTTGCTAGATCATACAGCGGTGGAACTTCAAACAGCGCAGATGGCAAATGTCATGCCAGTGGTTACAACCCCTCCTGTTCCAGAGATTCTTTCGACGCTTGGTTTTACCGATGCTGAGGTGAGGGCACTTTCTTCCATTGCTCGACGAAAGGTTCGACTTCTTCTCATTCCGACATGTGGTGGAGAAAAGCTTTTGCAGGATACTGGAAATGTTCGAGATATTTATAGGCCAGATGCGTGGCTTGATATTCATCCTCAAGTTCGCAGTATGGTGTGGAGTCAGCTCATTACTTTTTGGGAACGAAGATTCCAAAGCTATCACCGTCGTAAACCTTATCAAATGGTGATTGAGATCCCATTTCCTTATGAAACGCCATACAAAACATCCCTTGTTGTAGATATTAACCCACAAGGTTTTTCTATCATCAGTCCTTTTAAGGCTTACTTACCAGCGCCTTCTCCTGATTCTTTTGCTCGATAATTTTTGTAGAGAAACCATCCTCCTACAAGGAGCATTATTATTGAAAAATACTGTCCTTCTGTGAGACTGCCTGGAAGGAGTCCGATTTGCGGATCTGGTTCTCGGAAAAATTCACCAATGAATCGAAGTGCTCCATATGTTACAATAAAGAGCCAACTTAACACTCCCGGTGTTTTGATTTTTTTTCGTAAGAAGAAAATAATGAAAAATGTGAAGAGTCCCTCTAGGAGCGCTTGAATAAGCTGTGAAGGATATCGGCAGTTTTCAAGGTCGGTAGGGAAGTAGTAGCAAAATGATGATGTTGTAATTCGACCGTAGAGTTCTGCGTTGATGAAATTTCCAATTCGAACAAGAACGATGCCAATTGGAATAATCGGAACGATCGTGTCACTGATAGTGTACAGTGGAGTTTTTCTGATTTTTGAGAGAATAAAAAGCCCCAGAATAACTCCTAACATTCCTCCGTGAAAAGACATACCTCCGTTCCAAATCTTAAAAACGTCAGTTGGATTTGAGAGGTAGTAGGGGAGATTATAGAAGAGGATGTATCCCAGACGACCACCGAGAACAACTCCAATTAATGAACTTAAGATAATATCACCAGTAAAGTCTTGATCGATTTTTGCCTTTCGTTCTTTGGCAAAATATCCAATCAGAAAATAGCCGATGATGAACGTAAGAAGATACATAATTCCATACCAGCGAATCTGAATGGCTCCAAAGGAAACAGCAATAGGGGAGATGTTTGGGAATGTCATGAGTGCATTATATGATATAAAAAGTGGAAAGGCTACTCTTGGTATCATTGGCGACGCTTCGTCTTTCCTCTTTTTTCGCAATATTGATTAGTGTAAGCTCTTTGCGCATGGCACATATTCCTCATTATCAACGGCTTAAGAATGATGTTGCGTTTCGAAATATTTTTGAGAAACGTGCGCGAGCCATGAGCGCGATTCGGCAGTTTTTTACTAACGATGGTTTTTTGGAAGTAGAGACTCCGATACTTGTGAACTTGCCTGGCATGGAACCGTATTTAGATGTCTTTAAGACGCGTTATGTTGGTGAGCATGGTCGTGATGCTCAAGACATGTATTTGATTACCTCTCCGGAGTATGCGATGAAAAAACTTCTCGTTGGAGGTATGGAGAAGATCTTTCAGCTGACCCGAAGTTTTCGAAATAAAGAAACAGGTGGTGCGCTTCACAATCCTGAATTTACTATTCTTGAGTGGTATCGTGCTCATGCGGATTATACTGACATTATGCGCGATACCGAGCAATTAATGAGATATGTTTGTCGCGAACTACATGGTGGACGTGAGTCGTTTATGTATCAGGGAGTGAAGGTGGATCTCAGTAGTGGTTTTGAACGGTTAACCGTCAGAGAGGCTTTTGAAAAACATGCTGGGGTTAGTCGGGAAATTTTTGAGAATTCTGAGAAGTTGATTGCGGAGGCGTGTAAAAGAGGTTATGCCGCAGAAACTTATGATGATGCGTTTTTCCTGATTTTCCTGAATGAAATTGAGAGAAAATTGGGTGCAGTTAGCGTTGATGGTTTTGTTCGCCCAACAATTTTGTGCGAGTATCCTGTGAGCATGGCCGCGCTTTCTCGTGAGTGCGCAAGTGATCCTCGATATGCTGAGCGATTTGAGATGTATGTATGCGGGATTGAGTTGTGTAATGCGTTTAGTGAACTGACGGATGCGGGTGAGCAGGAGGGGAGGTTAAAGGCCGAGCGAGCGGAGCGAGCGAGGCTTGGTAAAGATCTTTATGATGTTGATGAAAGTTTCATTGAGGCGTTGAAAATCGGTATGCCACCTTCTGGTGGAATTGCATTCGGTGTTGATCGATTCATGATGCTTTTGCTTGATTGTGTCTCCATAGAGGATGTTATGCTTTTTCCATTTAGAGATTTGTAGATATGATCCGTGATCTCGATCATGGGTATAGAATGTATAATTGCCTTTTTGGCAACTTCATGATGTACTTAAAAATTTCGGCGCCGAAATTTTTAGCTTTAGAATTACGGGTTTTTTTATAGAAACTATGATTGCATCATGAAAATAAAAAATGCAACCTCTTGCCTTTCCCACTTGCTCCTAATAATAGCTATGGTAGAATGCGCCAGGTTTGAAGAAAACCCTGTTAGGTATTATCAAATCAAAGCTACAAAAAGCTATTAATCATCTATCTTATGCAAACATCAGATTTCAAGAAAGGCATTGCTATCAAGTATAACAATGAAACATACGTTATCGTTGGTTACCAATTTGTTAATCCAGGTAAGGGTGCCGCCTTTACTCGTGCAAAATTGAAGAACGCCAAGACCGGACGAAATGTTGAAGTTACTTTCAAATCTGGTGAAAATGTTGAAGAAGCTAATATGGAAAATCGACGATGCCAGTATCTTTACAATGATTCAAGCGAGTGGACATTCATGGATAACCAGTCTTATGATCAGTTTAGTATCTCAAAAGAGATGATTGGTGATGATGCTGACTTTTTGATTGATGGAACAGAAGTTGTCGTTGTCTTCGTTGACGATTCACCTGCTTCTATTGAGCTTCCTACAAAGATGGACTTCAAAGTTATTTCTGCTCCTCCTGGTGAAAAGGGAGATACGGCAACTGGTGGGACAAAACCCGTTGTTATTGAGACAGGTGCTACAATCAGTGCTCCACTCTTTATCAAAGAAGGTGATGTTATCCGTGTAAATACAGAACTTCACGAGTACGTTGAGCGCGCAAAGTAAGCGTGTTATTATTGAGGCATGACCTCACCACTCGATCCAGAACTTCTTAAGATTCCTGCGTTTCAGCGCAAGAAAGTTATTCAAAAACGAATTCAGGCTCCACCTCAATTTACGGTAGGAGATGCGATGCGTTCGGCTTCTCGTGAGGAAATATATGAAGAGCCGATGATTTCTTCTAGTCTTTCTCGAGCAAAGGAAAATGCTCGACAGTCGCAACTACCGTCCTCGTCCTCTTCCTCTTTGCGCGCAACTCCAAGTAAACCGAGAACGTTTCAGAAACGCACTTTCACAAGTATTTCCCTTCATCAGCCTTCGCTTCTTGTGGACACATATCCACAGGGGTCTCGCGGCGCTCAGTCTCAATTCGAATCTTCTTCCCTTCGTTCATATATAGAAATTGGAACCGTTACGGCGGTTCTCACGAAGATTCAGGTGGTTATTATTAAACTTTCTACAACCCTCAAAACTGGCGAAGTTCTCCTTTTCGAAACCGATGGCCAGATGTTCGAAGAGCGTGCCGACTCGATTCAGATCGATCGAAAGAATGTTAAAACAGCTAAAAAGAATGCCGAGATTGGTATGAAGATTTCTCGTCTCCCAAGAAATGGCAGTAAGGTTTACCGAGTCAGTTTGAAGTAATGAGCTTGAAGTAGCTTCTATCTGCCAATTATCAACTACTACTTCTACCAACTACTGCTTCCGCCGCCTCCCGAGGATTTTCCGCCTCCGAATGTGCTATTTAGCGAACCGCCACCATTATTTCTGTGGAATGATTTTGATGATGAAGATGATCTCCTTCTCCATACATTTCCTGACCATATTTTAGACGTCTTGTTTGACCATTTTCCTGAACGAATTCTACGAAGTCGTATGTTTCCTAGATATTCAAGTCCATATCCGAACAACACCCCGGTGACAACACATGGAATTCCATACCAAAAACCTGTTTTAAGCAAAATACATAGTCCAGTTGTTATTAATGCATATATAACAATAGTTTTTATGTTTATTGTCTCCTTTTTCTTCCAGATAACTAAGTAGATTAATCCAAACAACATGGTTCCTACATAAAGAATCATTGTTGTCATCAGCCAAGGTTGAATCCAATCATTGAACATATTGAGTTTTACCAGCTACTACTTCCGCCGCCTCCCGAGAAACTTCCTCCACCAAAACTACCGCCACCACTCCATCCGCTTCCCGATCCTCCGGAACTTCCACCACCAAACCAGAATCCTCCTCCAGAAGATCCTCCTTTTCCTCCTGGTCCTTTGTATTTAGTTGATACAACGAAGTCGAGAAGGAGTCCGAATATTCCGCATATGAGAGCGAGAAGTCCGGCAACAAATAATCCGAAGGAGAGTAAGAGTGATACTACAAACGCTCCTCCTGCTCCAATAACCCCTCCGAGCCACCATGACTTTGTTTTTGCGAGATATTGTACGAAAAATCCAAATCCAAAAATGACCGCATAGAAAATAACATTAATCCATCCTTCATTTTCAAAACTTTCTGTATCTGAAGCATCCTGAACATCTGCTACATTAAACTCTCCCTGTGCGGCTGCCATAACGACGTCGAGCGTATCATTTATTCCTTTATAGTAATTGTTCTCCCTGAAGGCTGGTCGTGCGTAAGTATTGAGAATTTTGACAGTTGAAATATCCGGAATAGCACCTTCAAGTCCGCGTCCGATTTCAAGTCGCATAGCCCGATCATTTACGGCTACGGTAAAAAGTACTCCATTATCTTTACCCTTTTTTCCGACACCCCACTGCTCTGCAACATGAATACTATACTCTTCGATTGTTTCCGGAGAGGTTGTTGGTACAACAAGAACAGCAATTTCGTTAGAAGTTTTTGCCTTGAAGTCGAGGACTTTTTGACTGAGTAGTGTTGTTTCTTCCGCAGACAAAACTTCCGCATAATCACTGACATATTTTGCTTCAGGATACGTGATTTTTGTGGCAGCTAGTACGTTTGCTATTCCGACCATACTCCATATTCCTGCTGTCACTATGACAGTTCCAAGTGTAACGAGTCCTGTAAGTCGCTTCATTGAAAATGAGGTTATATGGGGTCTGATAATGTCTACCTTGACCTTACTTTGTAAGGCTCAGGTCGACTTTTGGAGCATTTGCAGCTTCTTTTACCGCTTCAAATCGAGTCTTTTCTGAGAATCCAAAAATGCTTGCAATCATCTTTCCTGGGAAGCGACGTACGGAAACGTTGTAGTCTTCGACGGACTCATTATATCGTTCGCGTGCGACACTGACTCGGTTTTCTGTACCTTCGAGCTGCGTCATGAGTGACTGAACGGTTTCCGAAGATTTGAGCTGAGGGTAGTTTTCCATGATGACGAGGAGTCGGCTGAGTCCACCTTCGAGCTGGTTAGCAGCAGCGACTTTTTCATTACTGCCTGATGGAGCAGCGGCATAACTAGAACGTGCCTTTGCGATCGTTCCGAAAACGTCCTGTTCTTGTTTAAGCACGCCTTTTACTGATTCTGCGAGGTTTGGGATGAGGTCAAATCGTCTTTGATACTGTGTTTCTACTTGTGACCAGGCAGTCTTTACGCTTTCTTCGCGTCCAACAAATCCATTATATGAGGACATGAACCAGAGGCCGAGAAGCACGACGACTCCGAGAATGCCGAGAAGTACCTTATTAGTTGTAGACATACGAAAAAAGAAAAAGAGTAAAGCGCTCCTAGTATAGCTTTTTCTCTAGGCTTTTTCTAGATATTTTCGAGCTCGTTTCGTCCGGAGAAGTCGAGAGGTGTTCCTTTTAGCTCTTGTTTGTGGGTAACGAGAATAATAAAGACGATTCCCATCCAGAATGATGAGATAATCCATGGTGCATTGATATGATAGTCCATGAAGAAGCCAGAAATCGCTGGTGCGATGACTTGTGAGATGGCGATCAATGCGTGTGAGATTCCGATAACTTTTCCACGTTCGTGCTCCTCTGCTTTTCCCGAAAGTTCACTTCCATTGATGACGGTGAGCGTTCCTTCCATGACTCCAAGGATCGCGATGATTGGTATAAAAATACGAAGTCGTGCTGATGTTGCTGCTAAAAAGAGCAGGACGAGCGTTGAAGAAGCAATGAGCTGAATTTTGTATGGCCGCATGTATTTGAGCCAAATATGCTTCATAAGGACGAGCTGATTAATGGCAATCATAATGCCAATACAGGTGAGAAGGATTCCCGCGTTGGTAATGGAGAAGTCGAATCGTCGACTTAAAAAGAGAATAAATGTCGAGTGATAGCTTTCGAAACTCATCGATGTTGCGAGTAGGAGGAGAATCAGTGTTTTGTATTTTTTGTGCGTGAGCCCATACCAGATGGTATTGAATGAGTTGAACTGAATTTTGGCATTTTTTTGTTTTGAAACGATGCTTTCTGGAAGGAACGCGATGGCAGCCATTCCGTTCAGGAAGGCGAGAGCTCCTGTAAACCAAAAGGGAATTGATGGAGCAATTTTGGCTAAGAGACTTCCGATTCCTGGTCCAGTGATAAATCCGATTCCAATAGCTGTTGGAATAAGTCCGAGCTTAATCGCGCGATCTTTTTCGTCTGAGGAGATGTCGGTGAGATAACTCTGTGCGACCGAAAGGTTTCCCGCACTGAAGCCCCCGATAACACGTGAGAGGAAGATCATCCAGAGATTTGGGGAAAGTGCAAAGACAACCCAACTGAGCGATGTTCCCAGGAGACAAGTGATAATCACCGGCTTTCTTCCAAAGCGATCTGAGAGCGATCCCATAATTGGTCCTGCGAGAAATGCGCATGCCGCAAACACCGAATACATGATCGATATCGTGAATGTCGATGTGCTAAACTTTTCTACGTAAATCGGAAGTGATGGAAGAATGATCGTTACGCCGATCATATCAATGAGTACCGTGGCAAAAATAATCGCAGTCGCTTTTCTTGAAGATGCCATGGGAATTGGAGTTTGTGGGTAGGAGTCTTGGTGGGTTTGGGGTTTGCGCAGAGTGATGAATTGGCTTTTGGGCCTATTGTTTTCTCGTCCCAAGGATTTTAGCAGAAAATTGGGCACAAAAAAAGAGGGCCGGAGTGGGCCCTCTTTTTACAAGGTGTTAATTTAGAGTGCCTTGAATGATTGTCCTATGAGCTTGAACTCTTTTACTTGATCATCATTTGTATCAGGACCTGCATATCCATTATCTCCATATACGTCATATGTCTTTGTTTTGCCTAGATAGACGAGTCCATCGGCATCACTTAGCATATCCTTTGATTTATTTGCTGTAAGTCCGAGAACGATTGTATATGTTTTTGTCTTGTCACCCGAACTGATATTGAACGTTTTTCTTCCGTTACTATCTCCTTTTGCATTTGTTCCAACTACTTTGCTTGCTACAACAGTTCCCCAACTTTGTGGAAATTGAAGAGAGAAGCCAAATTCAGTATTTGTATATGTTGTCATGACTCCAAATTCTTTTTTGAGTTGATCTGCAGCTGCTCCAAAGTCGCTTTGCATCTTTTCTCCCTGTGCCTTGAGGGCATCAGTTGTCTTAGCTACTTCGCTGTTGATGTTGCCGCTGACTTCTTTGGCGGTTGAGGCGATCTTGTTGTTGATGGCGGTTTGGATGGCGCTGCAGCCGGTGAGGGCGAGCGATGCAATCGCGAGACCACTGATGAGAACTTTTTTGGTGACCATGGATAGAGGATAAAAAATAAATAGATGAGAGAAGAGATACGGCTTGTTGTTTGGTTCGTTACAGTTATTCTAACAGATCATTACAGTTATTCTAACAGATCATTTTTTTTTGCTACTTTTTACTTCTTCCGCATGGTGATTGCCGCGATGATAGCGACGACGACAAGTCCCAAGAAGACGTACCAGAATTTGATGACGAGGCTGCCGAGGGCGACGAGGATGGCTGAGACGATGGCGAAGACGACGAACATGATGCCGCTAAGAGCTGAGCCGACGCCTGGGAGAATGTTCAAGAGGGCGAAGACTGGGCCGAAGATGCTCATGAGACCAAAGGCGAGGAAGAACCAGCTAGCTCCTTTCATAAGCCAGAATTTGAGGTTTTCTGAGCTCTTGAGGTCTTTGACGATCTCTGCGTCTGATTTGTTGCTGACGATAAATGGGTCACCAGCGCTGATGGTGCCGTTGGCTACTTCACCGATAACGATGATGTTTTGGTCGGCTGGAACTCCTACGACTTTTTCACGAGTTTTAGTAACAGGGTAGGCGTTAGCTGTTTTTCCAGCGTAGGTGATTGGAGTGATAAGTGTTGGATTCGCGGCTACTGGAGCGACTGTCTCCTGGTCGTAGATTGATTTGAGATTGTAGTTTCCGTTGGCTGACTTCGGATCGACCGTAACGGCACCAAGTTTGAAGGTGTTCCATTTCTCATCTGTGGTTACTGGAACCCAGGTGTCGACGTATTCTTTGGTTTCGACGGTTTGTTGAACATCCTGACCGTCTTTTTGAACCGTCTTGTAGCTTGTCTTGGTCTGTTCGACTTTTCGGTATTCTTCGGTTGTGTATTTATAATAGATGACGTTTTCAGAAGTCTTTGGAGCTGCGAGAGCAGATGGTGTAAGTGGCTTTCCAGAGACCTTTATGAGTCCCGTCTGACTTGTTGTTACTTGATCGGCTGGCGTGAGTGCAAGCTTGGCTACGGTTCCGGAATTTTCCTTCATTCCTACCGAGTAGTAGAGAATGACAAAACCGATGAGGACCATGATGAAGCCTGTTCCAATGCCTTTAATGCTTGAAACCAGATCTCGTCCGTAACGAGCAATAGGATTGGAGCTTCCGAGACTTGTTTCGGAAACGACGCGTTCGTCTGCCATAGATAAATGGGGTTAGAGAGGTGATAAAATCGGGATCATTATCTCATATGTAATGACTTTGTAAACGAGAGATGATACGCACTTGAATTATTATGGGAAAAGTTTTTGAAATGCCTCGAGTGTCATGCCTCCTCGTATTCGAACTCTGGTTATTGTAAACGGTTTCGTGGATGCGTGGTCTTCTCCTGGTTCTGTTGTGACTGCGGTTACATATCCTGCTTTTTCTGTAGCTCTCAGTGTTTCTTTGTTGTACTGACCCGATGGATAAGCGAAGTGCAATATAGGATGACCGGTGAAATTTTCTAACCATGTTTTTGATCCAAGCACTTCCTCTATTAGCCTTGTTCCTGTTGTATTTCGTAAATTTGGATGATGCATGGTGTGTGCAGCGATCGTTATAAGAGGAGACTGATCTAGTTCTTTGAGCTGTTGACTTGTGAGATATCGAGATTTGTCGATAAAGTCGGTGATAATGTATGCCGTTGCTTTTAAGTTGTATTTTTGAAGAACTGGAAATGCATCTGTATAAAAATCGTCATATCCATCATCAAATGTTAAGATAATGGATTTTTTTGGAAGATTTTTTTCTTCTTTCCATGCGCTGACAAGATCATCTAGGGTTATGGTTGTATATCCCGCATTTGATAGATGTTTCATCTGTTCTTCAAAAGCATTCGCTGGTACAGAGAGATCTATTCCAACGGGATCGTGTTGATCAGTTACTGTTCGAACGTAGTGATACATTAATATCGGCAGATGAATCATCTTTTTCGATAGTGTTTTTGCTGAATTATCGGTAACGGTGGTGTTTTTTTGAGGTTGGTCTATGGTTATTGGCGTAGTGTTTTTTGGTGTATTTTTTGTATATTGTTGTATTACATCGCCTCCTTCAAGCATGAAGTATGGTGCGCACACGAGTGTGATCCCGAGAAGATATGATATGATTTTTTTCATAAATATTTTTTGCGATGTTTAGAGTATTTCATACATATATACGCCTTTTTCTTTTTTGCTTGGCTCAATTTTTGGGAAAACAAACGAGTTGCTGATAATTTTTGCCTTTGATTTAAGCTGTTTTTTTAGTTTTCGATACAGATGACCCATGACGTACGGCATCATGTATACCGTGACGACGTCATATGGACGGTAGTCGATTTTCCAGAGGTCTCCCCAGTGAATAAAAGCTTTTCCTGTGAGTTTGGCTCGTCGAACATTTCGCCGAGCAAGGTAGACGAGTAGGGGGTTGTTGTCGTATCCGTGAGCCTCTGCGCCTTGTTTTGCCATGGCAATAACTACTCTTCCGTCTCCAGATCCTATGTCGAGTGTCTTTTGTCCTGGCTTAATATTGGCTAACCGGACCATTTTTTCTACTGTTTCGTTTTTTGATGGAACGTATGGAGCGCCCGTGAACATCATAACGAAAGAGATAATAACGAACAGGTTAATGATCAGAACTATCAGGAGTATGATCGCCATGTTGACTAGATTGATCGAGTAAAGTGTGTCTATACTTTGTGTGTACATACATTACCTTATCATGGCCTTAATCTCCAAAAGTCGGCGGCGTTTTTTTCGTCTCTTGAGTGGCGGGTTGTTTCTGTTGATTTTTTCCGTGTCATTTTCTTCTTCGGCTCTCGCTGATTCATACCCAAAGAATGTTGATATGACGAAGGTTCGTTCGATGTGGCTTGATTGGTACAATACGGCTCGGCAGTCCGCGAAACTTTATGCATTTACCTATAATGCTCAGCTCGATAAAACGGCGCTTGCCTGGTCTGAGACGGCGAAGAAGCGTGGTTATATGAATCACAAGCGCGATGGTCAGACCTCGTATTATGATTATAAATTTGTGAAAAAATGGTTCGCTGCACAGGGCGTTACCTTTGGTAAAGCTTCTGGGACGGTTGTTACTGAAAATATCGGTTGGAGTCCGTATTCTTGTACGAAAAAGGATTGTACGAGCGAGATGATCAAGGCCATTCGATATACATTTGATTTTTATATGGCCGAGAAGGGGAGGAAGTATCGCCCTCATTACAATAGCGTTATGAGTTCTGATTATAAGCAGATTGGTCTTGGAATTTCTGTTGATGAGGTGAAAAAGAAGCTGTATTTGACGGTTCATTATGCGAAGAGTGTTGATGACCCAGTTCACACTAAGAAGCCGTAAATTTCCTTTACTTTCTGCCTCTTTTAAGGAAGAATTGGCCCATGAGAAAAATTGAAATTATGGCTCCAGTTGGGTCGTTTGAGGCCCTTGGTGCTGCTATTGAGGCTGGATGTAATAGTGTGTATTTCGGTGTTCAGCAGCTTAATATGCGAACTCGCGCTGCTCACAACTTCACCCTTGAGGAGCTCGTAGAGGTGGCGCAGCGCTGCAAAGACGCCGGCATTCGAAGCTACATTACGTTGAATGTTCTCTTGTATGAGCATGATATGTCGATGATGCGACAGATTATTGATACCGCGAAAAAAGCTGGTATCAGCGCCATTATTGTTCAGGATATGGCTGCGATTCAATATGCCCGCGAAGTTGGTATGCCTATTCAAGCCTCAACTCAGCTCTCGATTTCCAACTTCGAAACAGTGAAGTTTTATGGACAGTTTGCCGATACGGTTGTCTTGGCTCGCGAACTCGATCTTTCTATGATGAAACGAATTTGTGATGGGATTGAAAAAGAGCAGATCCGCGGCCCATCCGGTGAGCTTGTTCGGGTTGAAGTTTTTGTTCACGGTGCTCTCTGTATTGCTCAGAGTGGACGTTGCCATATGAGTCTTCTTCAGAACAACACCTCTGCTCAGCGCGGAGCTTGTCTCCAGGAGTGCCGAAGGAAGTATCGTATTGTTGATGATGAAACCGGAAAAGAGATGGTTGTTGATAATGAGTATGTTATGAGTCCGAAGGATTTGTGTGCACTTCCGTTCCTCGATAAGCTTATTGAGACGGGAGTTTCTGTTTTGAAAATCGAAGGTCGTGGACGATCACCTCTTTATGTGAGTACGGTTGTTCGTGTGTATCGCGAGGCGGCAGATGCTGTTCTTGATGGGACATTTTCTCAAGAAAAAGTTGATGAGTGGATGAAGCGACTCGAAAAAGTCTATAATAGGGGATTCACCGATGGTTATTATCTTGGACGAAAACTCCCTGAGTGGAGTGGCGATCCTGGTAATCATGCAACACATGAAAGAATCTTTGTTGGAAATGTCGTTCATTATTATCCACGAGTTGGTGTTGCTGAGATTGAAGTTCAGGCGACAAGTCTCGAAAAAGGTGAGGAATACGCCATTATGGGAAAGATAACGGGAGTGCTTGAAGATACGGTTAACGAGATGAAGGTTGAAGACGTTTCTGTTGAAAAAGCAAAACAGGGTGACGTGCTCACTATTCCTGTTCGTCGACTCGTTCATCGAAATGATAAGATGTATGTAATTCGTAAACGCCCTACCCGTGTCGCTTAAAATCGTTCATGATCGGGGAAGATGCATAGGATGTAACTCGTGTGTTTGTATTGCTCCGCAAAACTGGACGATGAATGAAACCGATGGAAAGTCGGAACTTTTGGGCAGTGTCAAAAAGGGGAATTTGTATGTTGCTGATCTGCATGATGCCGATGAGGAGTTGAATCGCGCTGCTGCAGAGGCCTGTCCTATGCGAATTATTCGACTTGAGAAGTCGTCAAATACAAAACAGGAAAAACGTGGTAAACAGCAAGATAATGGCCTTGATCGTATTCGAAGTGCTATCAATAAAATTGATGCAAGTATTATTGATTATCTTGTTCAAAGAATGGATCTTGTCAAAGAGCTTGGTCAGGTTAAGAAGGTTGCAGGCCTTCCGATTGTTGATAAGGAACGTGAAAAAATCCTGTTTGCTCGATTGGAAAAGTTGGCTCACGATCGCGGCCTTTCTTCTTCCTATATTCATGATCTTTGGGAGATTATATTACGCGAATCTATTCAAGAACAAAAAAAGCTCTCGTAATCGAGAGCTTTTTTATTGTTCGTAGTGTAACTTTCCCTGTTGGTAGATTTAATAGATCTGGAATTCACCACCTTTCTTTGGAACGATAGTGAGCGTTTTTGAATCTGCACTCTGTTCGCGTTCTTCGTTGATACTAAAAATTCGGAAGAAGTACGTTTTTTCTTTATCGAGATTTTCGAATACATATAGTCCTGACGCATTTTTGGACAATACGCTATATGGCATAAATTTCTCTCCTTCTTTTTTCTCAACGAGATATCCAGTGATAGGGCTACCTCCATTTTTGAGCGCCGGTGTGATTTGCAATGTGAATCCGCCATCCTCTTGATTTGTTACCAGAATAGATGCCTTATCTGGAATAGCTCCTTTGTTATTTGTAATCGTTGCGATATCGCCCATAGTGAAGGCGATGATATCGCTCTCTTTTTCCTTGCCCATGCTATTTACTGCGCTCACCTTCAGTGCGTAAATTTCCCCAGGATTAAATCCCTCAACGATGTAATTTTCCTGAGAAGCGTTTTTCGTTAGAACGGTAACAGGCTTGTATGTTGTTCCTACCAGCTTTTTGACGACATATGTGTCGATAGGGAAGCCACCATTTTTGTTCGATTCGTAAATTTTCAACATGATGAACGTACTTCCTTTCTCACCCATTGAAGTTATGATGACATATGGTTTTCCTGGTGTTGCTGCGGATTCTGCTACGGCCGCCTCATTTTCTTTTAGGTTTTTTTCTTTTTCTGCAATATAGTCACTTGCCATGTCTTCATCTGCTTCCATCGACTCATAACTTACGACGAAATTTTCTCGATCGCCGAGATATGCTCCCAGAACATTGTCACTTTTTTTAATAATGCGAGTTACGAGATCTGCCATCTGATCACGTCGGAGACCGTCATGAAATCCGTGAATATCAAACGGAATATAATTTGCTGCACTTGCTGCTTTTACAGGACCCTTGTACCAAACATCAGATGTTTTTTCGTATGGAATAGCGAATGCTTCGAGTGCCATTTTCACACCTTCAACAGATGTTACGGTCTGGTCTGGTTTGAAGAATTTTCCATTTTCGTATCCTGTGACCCATCCATGATCCTTTCCCCAGCAAACATATGGAGCGTACCATTCAGTTACCGGAACGTCTTCAAAGCATTTTTTTGCAGGAACATCTGGAGTTCCTGGAACAGATGCTCTTGTGAGAATCTTGAGCATTTCTGCTCGGCTGAGAGTTTTGTATGGTTTGTATGTTTTGTCTTTGTATCCTTCAATAACTCCGAGCGTATAGAGAAATTCAATTCCTGATTTGTAGGTGGTGTGTGCATCTACATCAGTAAATAGTGGATTGCTCGTTTCCGCGAGTCCAACACCCGCATTTGAAAGAATCATACCGGCTATCATGCCAGTAACTGTAAGTTTTGAGAGAGGTTTCATACAGAAAATTTAGGTAGTATCGATTTTAGTATAGCACGCTTTTTTTCAAATACCATTTTTGCCTTGAGTTTTATATACTCATGACATGAGTATAAAAATTTGCGTCAGTGATCTCATGCAGGAACACTATGTTTATGAGCTCACTGAGCCTGTTGGAAAAAACTTTCATCCTGACTTCAAGCCTGAGCTTACACCAAAACAGATGCTTGCCCTCGGTGTTTTTGGTGGAAAGTATATGACCGACTGTGTAAAAGAATTTCCTGCAGATTGGTTTACAAAGGCTAAACTGTGTCATAAAAGGCATGATCCGACCTTGAATTATTTTGGAATAAATGCGAGTCAGCCACTTTCTGTTTGGAAAAAGAAAGGTTGGATTTATCCTCTCGATCCACGAGGTTGGTTTCAGTGGTATTGCAGATACTACATGGGTCGACGTATACCAGATGAAGATCTTCGTCAGATTAAACGATGGAAGGCGATTTCTAGGCACATTGCCCAGATACGTAAAAACTGTGTTCCAGGAGACGTGTCTTGCCGCAAGAAGCAACGTCAGGCGGTTCTTCATTGGGCATACGACAGCAGAAAGATTTAAAGGTATTTACGGCTGAAAGAGGAATTCCGTTGTAAGTCCTACTGAGGTGACCTCTGGGAATTGCATAGCCGTTCCTTTGATTTGAGCCCAGAGAATTCCTGCACGGCACGATCCGCCACTTGTTTTGTTCTGTGGATCGTCAAGTGAAAGCGTTAACTTTCCGTTTTTAAGTGAAACTCCTGTAAGTTTTAATCCTGGTAGGGGATACTCACTTGTCACGCCTTGTGCTTTTTCTGCAGGCGTAATTTCGCCTTTCAAGAGGAGATTGAGCGTGTCTTGAATAGGAGTTTTTGTGACTGGTATCGTTCGAGTTACTGCTACGAGTCCCTTTGAAGTACAGAGTAGATTTCCGGTTGCGTCCTTGTCTTTTTCAGGATTGTAATAAAAAAGTTTTACTATTTTTCCTTCAGTTTTTTCAGGATTTGTGGCTTTTTGCTCTTCTGTTTCTACCTTTGGAGTATTTGCTTCCTGCTTACTTTCTTCTTGTCTCTGTTCCGGGTTAGGTATTGGTACCTGCTTAGGCGTAGGTACTGGTGCTGAGGAACATCCACTTATTACCAAAATCCCCATTACTGCTAAAAGCGCTAGAAAGTTTTTCGATTTCATAGAGATGTAATTATTGAATACCGCACCTGATAATACACCCTTTGATGTCTTTAGTTACAGCGTTGTATCCTCTCTTCTATGTGTAACTCTTCGATGAGGTCGGGATTGCCTGTGCTTATGGCTGCATTTTGTGCATCTTCGAGATCTTCTAATGCCTCTTCCAGATAGCCTGCGCTGAAATACACGCCTGCTCGTGTAACGAGAAATGCAATTCCCGGTCTTGGGTCGTTCGCTTCGGTAGTGAGCTCGATTCTTGCTAAGTTTGCATCGACCCACGCTTTGAAGAGCCTTTTTGTCTCTGGATCGCCCAAGCCGTTCGCTCTGACAATACCAGTAATCTTCATTTTCGTTGCCTCACTCACGAGACGATTTATCGCTTCAAGGATTTGCCTATCGCTCGCCACTGCCATATATGCCTTTCCCGCTCTTCTGAATTCGACAGCCTCTTGGAGAATTCGCGCAAATTTTCCTATTCCGTCGGCAAGTTCGGTGACGGTTGGTTCGCCTTCATTTGGTATTGGGGTTGGTTTGTTCATAGATTTGTGGATTACATGCCGATAGTTCGTGTGTGCTCGGCTTCGCTAACATACCACAAGATTTTCATCGAATCATTACATTTTGATCGTCAGCGTGAAGCTAATTGTATCTCCGTACTTGATGTTTTCTTTTTTGCGTATGTCTTTTTTGAGTGGAAGTGCGAACACTCCAGCTCTTTTGTCCGGGAAAATCGATGTTTCCCAGTCGCTACCTCCAAGGGTAACTTTTACGCGAAACGATCCCCAGCCTCTTTTTAATCCGCTAAAGGTAGATTTTATTTCTTCTGACTCTTTTAATGGAATCGTTACGAAGTGCCA
>JBBIGU010000003.1:0-58391 GCA_037447365.1 Candidatus Peregrinibacteria bacterium
TACGATCTAAGAAAAGAAAAAGCAATGACATGAAAAAGAGTCACGACGTGAATATATTGAGAACTATTCTGAGGAAGACCAAAGAAATCCGGAGAAAGAAGCCTCTCGGAAAATCCGATAAAAAGAGCTATTAAAAAACCGAGAACAGCCGCAGTCATCCACATACTTCCAGCCCAACGAAACCCAATATCCCAAACTTTAAACCACAAAAGAAGCATAAGAATAGTAAAAGCAAAAAGAATCGTAGAGATATAATATACGATCGCATCAAGAGTCTTTACTGTAGATAAATAACTATTTTTAGACATCCCTAAGTCAAGCTCATAAGAAAAATCTCCTTTCGTTCCAACAAGTTGAGAGATTATTTTTTCCTGATAAAGATTTTGAAAGTCGTTCTGAAATGTACGCTTAAAACCATCTGTTTGCCATGAAGTAGGTTTACAGCTAGGGAAAATAGATGTCGACACTGGCTTCTGGTTAACCTGACAGACAGGGATGCTATCAAAAACGAATACAAAAAGCTCCCCAATAAAAGTTTTTGAAACAGGAACAAGAGAAGAAAGATTGATTGGAACTTTAAGGCTTTTTTTCGCTGTATCGGTCGTCTCGGAAATGATCCGTTGATCAAACTGATCAAGAGATTGATCAATAACTTTTCGAAAAACATCTGGAGTAAAGTGTTTCATAAAACGAACTCGAATCTCATCTTGAGACAATTGAGCAAAAACTGGATCAACACGTTGAATACCCTCAGCAACATAATCAGAAAGCGGCAAATAAGCAGCGTCAAACAAAGCGCCTCTATAAAAAGAACGAGAAAGAAATGTCTTTCCCATAGTGAGTCCGAGAAAAAACGGAACACTCGTAACAACAAAGATCGTGAAAATAAGTGAGGCAATGATTTTACGAAGCATGCTCAAAGTCTAACAAACGAAAGCTCATGGATCAACAAGCTTTTATGAACAAGATATTTCAAGACCATGAATTGGATTCTCCATACCAGGAGCAAGCGGCTTATCAGCAACAATCTTCCAAATAGTCTCTTTTTGAATACTGCCAGGCATACTGAAGCCCGCAGCTTTTTTATGACCACCCCCATTGAAGTTAGCCGCAAGGGCAGAAAGATCGACATCATCTCTTCGCGTTCGAAACGATCCTTTGATATTCCCCTTCCCATCTTCAGCAAGGAGAACGCAAAACTTCGTATCAGGAACCGCATTGAGAAGGTCAATAACTCCACCAGATTCGTCTGGATGAGCACCAGATTCTTCAAAGTCTTTCATCGTGAGAACAGACATACAAACATCATCTTCAGTTACTTTCATATTTTCAAGAACCCTTCCCCAAAGCTTCAGCGTACTTAAGGGATTACTTCGAAACATCGAGCGAGAGATAGAGTTCACACGAGCACCTTTGGAAACAAGATCAGCGGAAACTTCATAAATTTCCTGAGTCGTATTTGAATGCATCAAACTTCCTGTATCGTTATAGATACCAGTAAGAAGGGCTGTAGCCATAGCTGGACTAATAGCAACTCGCAAGAAAGCAAACCAACGATAAATAATAAGAGTTGCGGAGGCGGCATGCGGATCAACAATATTAAGCGTTCCAAAGTTATCATTCGAAGCATGGTGGTCAATATTCAAAACAGGAACCGTTCCAGAAAAAATATCAGGATAGATGGTGTGAAACTGAGTCATATAGTGAGCACCTGCGTCGGATACGATAATGAGATCATAATCCGTAAACGTGAAGTTATTCACAAAACGTCGTATATCAGGCAAGAAGTCATACCGATCAGAAGGCGCATCAATACAGGCAAGTGTCGTCTGTTTTCCCAAAGATTGGAGCCAGAGATGAATGGCAATATTGGCGCCAAGCGTATCACCATCTGGTCTACGATGAGAAATGAGCAGAATTTTTTCTGATCGCTCGATAAGTTTCTTTGCCTCCCGAAATGTAGTTGTGATATTGTCGTTCATAGAAGGTAAAATTGTAATCGAATATGAGAAAATATCAAGTTGTATTTTTCGGAACATCAGAGTTTGCGGTTCCAACCCTAAAATCCTTATTAGAAAGCCAAGAAATCGAGGTTAATGCCATCGTTTCTCAGCCAGACAGGCCGACGGGAAGACATCAGGAACTAACTTCAACGCCCATAAAGGCATTTGCAGAAAAAACAGGAATTCCAGTCCTACAGCCAGAAAGTCTGAAGAAGAACCCTGATTTTGAGGAACTTTTGCAGAACTTAGAGCCAGACCTCTTTGTTGTTGTCTCGTATGGCCAAATCATTCCAAAGCGTCTCTTGGAAATACCAAAGTTTGGAGCTCTCAATGTCCACGGATCCCTTCTTCCACGTTACCGAGGTGCCTCCCCTATTCAGCAATCACTCCTCTCGGGTGACACCCAGACAGGAATTACCATCATCAAAATCAATGAAAAAATGGACGAGGGTCCTATTCTCTTTATCAAGAGAATACCCATAGAAGAAACTGATACCTTCGAAACGCTCTACGCAAAACTTGCAGCACTCGGCGGAGAGTTTATTGCCCCAGTGGCACTCGACTATATCGACGAAACCCTTGGGCCTATTCCTCAAGACCATTCACGGGCAACATACTGCGAAAAAATAGAAAAAGAGGACGGGCGTATCAATTGGAAGGTACAGACCGCAGAAGAGATCCACAATCGAATACGCGCCTTCACACCATGGCCAGGATGTTTCACCATGTGGAACGGGAAACGACTCAAGGTTCTCAAGGCAAAAGTACAAAGCGATGCAAAAGAAAAGGTGGGAATGATAAAAATTCACACAAGAGAGAGTGGCGAAAAAGAGCTCTGGATTGGAACAAAACACGGGGCACTCGTCGCAGAAAAACTCCAAATCGAAGGAAAAGGAGAGATGGACGCAAAAACATTTATCAACGGCTACGGCGGTAAAATTCAGGAAACACCTGAACTATCAAATTAACTAACGGACCCCAACTGATCAATGTCCAAGGATTTTTCTTCATGGGCACCAATAACAATACGCTCAGGGGTTGATTGAAGCGTTATGGCTGCAATCGCAAGAATAAGAACAAACAGAATATTTCCGTGATAGAGAGAAAAGAAGTAATGATCAGTTAAGCCAAGAAGAAAAAAGGCGATCCATAGGGTAAAAACCTGTGGACTCAGTTTTCGATGTTGATACAAGTGAATAAACACATAGGCAAATAGAAATACAAAAAGTACGAGGCCTGCGAGGCCAAGCTCACTACTCACAACAAGAAAAAGATTGTGTGGAGGTTGATATTCCCAAGGAGAAAGTTTATCAGGAACAACAAGCTGCATAACCGAAGAGGACTCCCCTAGTCCAACCCCAAGTGGATAATGAAGAGCCAGTTGAACCCCATCAGAAAAATTTTGCGAACGGAACTGAAGAGCTTGTTGATCATTAAATTTCATTCGGGAAAAAAGAAGTGTTCCGACATTAAACGAAACGAGGAGAATGAGGAGAACCGTACTCATAGTAAGAATAGTACGAAGACTAAGGTGGCGCTTTGTGAGATAGTAGTAAATACCGAAACCAATCAAGCCAGCAAAAAATGCTGTTCGCGAAAAGGTAAGAAGGAAGGCAAAAAAGAAGATAAGAGTAATAATTCCATATGGGTAGGGCGCGCGCCTATAAATATTTTTTATAGCAAAAAAGCCAAAAATTAAATATGCCGCAAAAATATTCGGGTGAAGAAAATTCCCGTAGGAGCGCAAAATTTTTCCACCACTCGTCATGAGTGTCGCAACTCCGGACATCGTTTTTGCTAAAGGTGGTTCGCCTAAAAACGATAGCCCAACGCTAGATCCAAGAACGTACTGACAAATTCCTAGAACGGATTCCCCAAGAAGCCCAAAAACAAGAATAAGGAAAAGGTTCTCTAGTGAAACTAAATGATTAATAAGGGCAAGGTACAAAAAGAAACATTCGAGAAATCGAAGAACTAAAAGGAAGCTCAAGGTAAAGTCAGAAGATATAAAAATAGAAATCTCGCCAAGAGTTAAAAGAAGAAGCCAGAAAAAGAGAATAGGGCGATTACCCCACGTGAGATGCTTCACCTCCTCATGATGGAGGAAAAAATGAATACTAAAGGCAAAAAAACTACTAAGTAAGAAAAGATCTGACAAATAAAGAAAAAACGTCTGATAAGGATTACTATCTCCACTCAGAAAAATTGAGGTCTCGTATGCATGGAGCTTAAGGGGAATGAACAACGTAACGAAAAACAGCATCAAGGCGATCTCTCCGCACTTCTTTAAAAAAACCCGCTCTCCTTCCGGAAAGAAATATCCACGCACCATGTGAAAAAGACGAGAAAAGAAGACGGAAGTCATGGGCGTCAAAAATATATAAAGAGCTATTTCGTCACAAGAACATGAGGACCTGGACCAACAAATCCTCGCTGAGGAAGTATCTGGCCAAGAGCCATATCAGCATTCTTAAAGGCAGCAACAGGGCTTGTAAGTCCATCAGCAACACCCTGAATAGCATCTGAGAATACGGAGTTGAAAGCCTGAATATCATAGAGTGGCATGCTTGAGGCAAATCCAACTTGTTTGGCAAATACCCCATAAATTGGCTCAACAGACTGCGTATCAAGCAAGTCACGACGACTCGTAGGCCGGTGCGTTTTCTGATGATAGTACGTCGAATTTTGCTGATTGCTTAAGAACTGCAACAAGTCCCAAGCCTGTTTCTGATGAGTAGAGTTACGAGAAACGGTTTCAAACATGTAACTTGCAAGAACCGATCGAGCATTCGTTGAAACGGCAGGATCGTGAACTTGTGGAAGTGGAGCCACTCCAATATCCTTAGGAGTAAGAGCCTTGTACCCTTGACGCGAAAGGGCATCAGACATTGCAGCAATTTTCGCATAATCACTTGAATAGCCAGCAATAGTTGAAACTTTTCCCTTGGCAAAAGGGGTGATTTCTTTATCACCATTCGCAGTAGCCATGTACTGATTCCAAGAATACTGAGACGAAGAGGATACGGCAAAATTCGTGAAGAACTGAAGAGAAGTTAAGAATGGATTACCGCTATTATCATCAGCAAGAGATTGAGCGGAAGAAAGAGTTGTAGCACTTCCCTGTGGGTTATAAAAACTTACACCATACTGCAAGAAGAGAGAGTACAAAACATCTAAACCATTTCGAACGTTATCGACTCTTCCTAGCGCAGCACCTGCAACTTCAAATCGCTCAGGACTATTGTCACTCTTTGCAAGTGTAGCTACATCCTGTGCAAAATCTTTCCACATAATAGAAGGTCCACCCTTTGAAGGAAGACGATCCTCATATTGTTTTTTATTGAAATAAAGCGCAAGAGTATCAACAAAAAGTGGAATACCATAAATACGAAGAGCCGCAGGAGTTCCACCATCTGGACGAACAAGGTCCCGATCAGCTACAGCAACGAAAGTTTGACGAAACTGATCAACCGACATCATGTCAGTTGGCAAAGGAGCGATCTTTTTTTGATGTTTATAAATCCATGCATTTGGAGCTGAAAATATATCTGGACCGCCTCCTTCGGCCATTTCATTAATAATCTGATCCTCGTACTGAGAATACGAAGGAAATTGGGTAAAAAGACGAATCGTAAGGCCTGGATGAGCTGTTTGATAACTATCAAGAAGCGGCTTAATAACCTCAGCATCATCACCAAATCGATAATAATTTAATGTCATTTGCTCAACAGGACCCTTCTTCTGAGCCTTTTCTTTGAGAAAAAGAGAACAACCAGAAAGAGGCATTGCGAGAATCGCAAGAACAGAAATATGTGCTAGAACTTTTTTCATAAATAATAAGGTGAGGTAAAACTTCCGAAAGAAACTCCGAAAGCATTATAGTTCCTTTAAGCCTTGATGCAAACCTTCCAAGAAGTATTTTTTAGAAAGCGCATAATAGTACCAATAGTAAAAACTTCCACCAAAAGTCTTACGTAAAAAATCAAAAAGAAAAAGCAGTGGCGCTGATGAAAAAATCGCAAATAGAAATTGCTTCGAAGAAGAAGGGACTTTGCCAAGTTCTGGGTACTTTCGGTCAAAAAGAACAGCTGCCTTCCCTATCGCAAACATTCGCTTCTTCAAACCTTCCTCATCCATCAAATGGTAGTGATAAGCGAAAATTTGCTTGTCATAAAAAAGTCGGAAACCGGCTTCTTTCGCCAAACGATACCCAAGTTCAATATCTTCCCAGCCATATTTCAAAAACGACTCATCAAAAGGAAATTTCTCAAGGAGTGATTTTTTGAGAGAGATATTTGAGGTGTAGAAAAAATCATATGATGCCTCAGTTTTTCCCTCGAGCTTTTCATATGCAAACTGATGACCACCAAATCGGCCAAGAATAATCGATCCATTCGTCATAAATCGATAGAGTGACGTATCAGGAGTTCGCGGATCCCACTCGATAAAACCAAGAACACCGCTATTCTCTTCGGGATGCTCTCGATGCATATCCAAGTGTCTCTGCACAAAATCCTCCTTCACAAAGATATCGTCACCAATGAAAACAATAATCTCACCTTGGGCCTCCTTCACTCCGACATTTCTCGCAATCCCCTGCCCTTCATTGTTTTTTTCAAAATATCGGACAGATATTTTTCCCTGAGTGATAAACGAATTCACCACGTCAGCAGTTGCATCTGTGCCACCGTCATTCACCACAACAACTTCAAAATCAGTTGCAGCGCATGTCTGACGAGAAAGACACTCGAGACACTCCTTCAAAACATCTGCCCGATTGTAGGTAGGAATAACAATACTTATCACGCACTCATTGTAGCAGAGATACCGTCCTCTGCCATATCAACTTCCTCAATCTGAACATCTTCATCGACCGGTTCGTCAACTTCAGGAGCCTGTTCTCGACCCTTCCAGGTGAGAATATTTACATCCTGAAGGATAATTTCGGTGACGTACTGCTTCCCATTCTTCCCCTCAAACGAGTGGTTCATGAGATTACCGACGATGAAAACCGCCATCCCCTTTTTGAGGTTTCGGCAGCAAAACTCAGCCTTTTGGTTCCAGGCCACGATCCGGTGGAAATCAACGGACTCCTCACTCGTCTTGCCGCCCCGGCGATTAATCGCAAGATTAAAGGTGGTGACAGTCTTGCCTGTCGGTGTGCTGCGAAGCTCCGGGTCGGCCGTTAAATGGCCAAGAAGCATCGCCTTGTTGTAACTTTTCATAAGAAAAAGTTAAGAAATAATATCTTAAGGGTAGCAGCCGGACATTAAAATTCTCTCAACAAAACCTAAAAAAAAGATTACAATCGGCACACATGTTTACAGGAATCATCGAAGAGCTCGGAACCGTTTCAAAGCTGGAAAAGAAGGATGCTGTCCTCGTTTTAACGATTTCCGCTCCAAAAACAGCTTCAAAACTCAACGTAGGCGATTCTGTTGCCATCGACGGAGTCTGCTTCACAGCAACCTCAATATCAGAGGGTCTTTTTACCGTTGAGGCCATTCTCGAGACTCAAGAAAGGACTATCGTCAAAAACTACCGCGAAGGCACATGCGTAAACCTCGAACTCACCCTAACCTTGCAAAAAGGCATCAGTGGTCATCTCGTTCAGGGGCATGTCGACGGAGTTGGAACGGTAAAATCTATTAATGAAAGAAACGAGATCGAAATTTCTTTCCCAAGAGAACTCTCTCGATTTATCGCCTTCAAAGGATCTATCACAATCAATGGCGTCAGTCTCACTGTCTCAAAACTCATGGACAGCTCACTTCAAGTCTCACTCATTCCATTTACGCTTCAAGAGACGAACCTTGGAAAACTCGCAGTCGGAGATCCAGTAAATCTCGAAATCGACCTCGTCGCTCGCTACCTCGAACGAATGCTCGACGCACAAGACGGTCAGGCAAAATACAACTTCCTCAAAGAACGAAATCTTATCTAAAAAACACCATAATCGCATCAAAATTCCATTATGAAACTCAATCAATCAACCATCAAAAAGGCAAAAAAACCACTCAACATCGCGATCATCCTTCCGCGGTTCAACGATGAACTTGGAGGAGAGTTACTAGAAAATACTGTTGATGAACTCGCCGCACTTGGAGTGAAATCAACACAGCTCTATCGCGTTCCAGGAGCCCTCGAACTCCCCTACGCCGCCCTCAAGATTGCAAAATCAAAAAAGTACAACGCCATTATCGCGCTAGGAATTGTTATTCGTGGAGAAACAAAGCATTTTGATATAGTCACGGAAGTTTCACATCAAGGGCTTATGGAAGTGAATCTCGACGAAGACGTTCCGGTAATTTTTGGTGTTCTTGCGGTAGAAAATAAAAAACAGGCCGTCGAAAGAGTACGATCAGACAAGATGAACAAAGGCGCAGAATTTGCGAGAGCAGCAGTTGAAATGGCACAGTTTCGTGCGTAAAATATGATCGATCTTTTCGATTCAAATCCCAAAAAACATTTCCCACCTATCTTTTCACCCCTTCTATCATGGCAACGCTTCAGACCATCCGAGACTTCGACCCACAGGGTAAGAAAGTTCTCTTTCGTGCAGACTTCAACGTGCCACAAGATGAGCAAGGAAATATCATGGACGACAATCGCATCGTCAAAGAACTTCCAACGATCACCTACCTCCTCGAAAAAGGCGCCAAGCTTATTATCTTGAGCCACCTCGGCCGTCCAGATGGAAAAGTAGTCGAGTCCATGCGTCTCGATCCAGTTGCCAAGCGTCTCAGCGAACTTCTCAATAAACCAGTCAAAAAGCTTAATGAATGCCTTGGTGACGAGGTAAAAAATGCGATTAGTACGATGCAAAACGGCGAGATGATCATGCTCGAGAACACACGATTTTACCCAGGCGAAGAAGCCAACGATCCATCATTTGTCCAGGAACTCGCAGCACTTGGAGAGGTTTTCGTCCTCGATGGTTTTGCGGTCAGTCACCGGGCACATGCGACTTCATCAGGCCTTGGAACCATCCTTCCAGCCTACGCGGGATTCCTCATCGAAAAGGAAATGAAGGCTATGCAGCCACTTCTCACAGCGCCAGAACAGCCATTCACCGTTATCTTCGGTGGTGCCAAGATCAAAGACAAGATCGGCATGATCGATCAGTTTATCAGTAAGGCACAAAATATTTTGATCGGTGGAGGCCTCGCCAACACCTTCATAGCCGCAACAGGAAACGAGGTTGGCCAATCTCTTTGTGAAAAAGACAAACTCGATCTCGCTAACCAGCTCCTTGCAAAAGCTACATCTCCTTCGCAAGTTCTCGTCGCAACAGACGTCGTGATTGCACGAGAAATCTCAAACACCGCAGCTACAGAAGTCGTCGCAAGCAATGCTGTCCCAGCTGACGCCAAAATTCTCGACATCGGCCCACAGTCAGTCGAAGCCTTCAAAAAAATCATCGCCCAGTCCAAAACCATCCTCTGGAACGGTCCACTCGGCTTAACCGAATTCACTCCATTCCAAAATGGAACACGAGCCGTCGCCCAAGCCGTCGCTGACGCTAAATCCCACGGAACCTTCTCCGTTCTCGGAGGTGGCGACACAGCAGAAGTTCTCAAGACTCTCGGATTCACCGAAGAAGACTTCGGCCACATTTCAACAGGTGGCGGTGCCTCATTAGAATTTCTCAGTGGCAAAAAGTTGCCAGGGATTGAAGTGCTGTATCGGTAAAAACATTAGTTCCCAGTATTCGCCGACCAACGCCGAATCTTATCCTCCACTACTTCACGTGGCTGGGTAAATCGTTCGCGGGCGATTTTGATAATCTTCTCACGACGAGTTGGATCTGGGTCCATATCAACAGGGGGCAATGAAAGCATTGAGAAGGTTTTCGATGGCATACCATCGATCAAGAGCTTCGTATAAGCGGTGTAGCGATTCAACGAGACAAGGTCTGGCGGCATAACTTCCTCACCAAACTGAGAAGAGATGAGCTGAGCATCGTCAAATCCGAGCTGGAAGGAGACGACCGTTCCAACGTTACCGAAAACCGCATCACGAACCGTTTCAGGCATCTGAGCGATATACTGGTTAGCAATGGTAAGATTGAGTTTGTACTTTCGAGCCTCAGAAAGAATCGTTGCAAACGCATCGGTCGCAAAGTTCTGAAACTCATCCACATAGAGGTAAAAATCGACACGATCTCGTTCAGGAATGTTGGCACGACTCATTGCGTCGAGCTGAAACTTCGTAATAATCATCGAACCAAGAAGCGCTGAGTTGTCTTCGCCGATCGTTCCTTTTGGCAACTTCACAATGATAATCCGCTGGTGATCCATCGCATACCGAAGATCAATTTCACTCTTTGGTTGGCCAACAATATTGCGAACAATAGAGCTCGAAAGAAACTGTCCAACCTTGTTGAGAATTGGAGAAATAGCGTCCATTCGCTGTTTTTCGCTGAGCTTATCGAACTCATGCATCCAGAAGTTTTTTACAACTGGATCCTCAACCTTTCGAATCATCTTGTCACGGAAATCCTTGTCCTGGAGCATACGAGTAATGCCAAGCATCGTCGCGTTTTGGTTGTCCAGGAGGGTCAAAATTGTATTTCTCAAGATATGCTCAAGACGTGGACCCCAACTCTCAGCATAGATTTTTTTGAAGATACCAATAAGTCCAGAGCTAACAATGGAAGTAAGGCTCTGATCAATATTATCAAGCATATTGAAGGCAACGGGAAACTCACGGTCGGAAGGATCGATAATCACCACATCATTAGTTCGATGAGACGGAATGAAGTCGAGAATACGATCGGCAAGATCACCGTGCGGATCGATAACACCAACCCCCTTTCCTGCGAGAATATCGGTATAAATCATATTTTCAAGAAGCGTGGACTTACCCATGCCCGTCTTACCAATAACATAAACGTGTCGTCGTCGATCTTCACTTATAACACCGAACTCTTGATGGTTACTTCGGAAATCGGTCTTTCCAAGAAGTGTAAGATCGCTAAGATCAACGGTTTTTGGCGTTGGCAAGTCAGAAGGTGGCTCCAACTTTCGGGAACGAACCCAGGCAATAGAAGGAGTCTGAACGAGCTGATTTGGTAAGTGCCAAATAGTCGCAAGCTCTTCACTATTCAAGACAAATGGATCCTTCATCCAGCGCATACGAAATTTTTCAACAACCGATTTATCCATAATGAATTCCCGATCGGTAATTCCATTCAAGAATGGCAAGTTAAACTGCTTAAACGAACCGAGAATTTCTTGCAATTTTGCCTCATCCGTAACGTCATCTTTTTCTTTTGGAACATAAACAACTCGCATATTAACCTCATAGAGGAGCTTCACGATCTTATCCATACGGGCCGAGTCGGCCGTTTCTTTTTCGTGCATTTTGGAAGTTGCCTCGTCGAGAAGATCTGATTTTTCATCAGAAAGAATCGCAAATGGATCCTTACCTGTACCAGAAAAAACAGCCTTCAACCAAAAGATAAAATAGAGGGGGAAGAAAATAACACGAAGATAAATTTTTCGAGTACAAAGAACATCAGCATATCGATCTTGAAGAAGTTCGATATTCCCAAAGACACCCTGATTCATAATCCAGGCAGATCGTGTATACCAAAGACGCCACTTATCCGCGAGTGGACGCATCACGAGCTGGAGCCAAACTTGATCATTTGGATTATTAAGATTTGCGAGCGCAGAAGTGATACCAGCCATAGGGTCGACATAGACACGAGCGATACGATCTTCAAACTGCGGATATCGTTTAATAGGATCAAAATCCGGACCTTCAAGCTCCATTTCAACACCAACACCATGATCAAAAAAAGCATACCGATCGGCATCCTCTGTTCCGCCTCGTTTTTTCATAATCTTACCGTATCGAGAATCGGAATAATCCTCTACTCTTTCGATTTCAACGCTCGGGTATTGGGCATAAATTTGACCTTCAACAAGGTTTCGAAGTCGTAATGGGCAAACAACATAAAAACTTATCACATTGTTAATATTCGCAATTTCCAAACTAATCTGTTCAGGCATTCGACCAAGAAGCATATCAAAAAAACTCAACTCTTGATTGATACTATGAAACGTCGTCAAAATCTGCTCAGCCGCAATAGGACCAAGTTCATTTTCTTTTGGAACTCGAACGGCAAGAACAATCCACTTCTGCCTAAGGCGAACACGATACTGCTGAAAAATAATAAACCAGCGAGTAAGAATAACCAGGACGGCAAAGAGAGCGTAACCTCCAATAATCGAAAATAAAATAGTGAGAGCCATCGGTAAAGTAATGTGACAGAAGGATTATACCTTCTTCAGGTAAGACTGCAAAATAAGCATCGCCGCGACAGAGTCGCGGCGGCTCTTTTTTTCTCCAAAATCCAATCCAAACTCATCCAGAAGCGCTTCCGATTCAGCTGTTGTATACTTTTCATCTTCATACATAACGCCAATTTCAAGAGCCTCGCGAATCTTTTCACCAAATAAACGAACCGCCGCTGTTTGTTCATTCTCCACATGGGCGTCGTCATATGGACACCCCAAAACAATCAGAGTTACCTGTTCATCACGACAAAATTCACGCAAAAACTCAATAACCGCACCATGCCCTTTATTTTCCAGAATCGGACGAGGAAAAACCATGGTACGATCAAGGTCTGTAACCGCCATACCAATACGCTTGCGCCCATAATCCAGAGCCAAGATACGTCCTAGCCTTTCAGCCATAATTATTTTTTAGAAGCAGTAACCTCAACAGAAATGTGAGATTTAACTTCATCAGAAAGCTGAACAGCAAGCATCATTTTTCCGACCGTTTTAATATGGTCGTGAGAAAGCAACATGCTATCATTAAGCTTAAGTCCAAGCTGTTCTTCCACAGCCTTGAGGATGACATCAGGAGTAACAGCAGCATAAAGCTTTCCTTTTGGAGTAGCTTTACCTGAAACGGTAACCGTAGCACCTTCAAGTTTCTTCGCAACCTCAACAGCATTCTTTCGAATCTGTTCGATAGCAGCAGTAGCACGTCCTCGTCGAACTTCAGCTTCATTAATACGACCCTTGGTAGCGAAAACCGCTAAACCTCGTGGCTGGAGAAAATTTCGGAAATATCCATCAGCGACGTTCTTAACCTCGCCTCGTCGAGCAACCTTTGATACAGCTTTTGTAAAAACAACTTTCATAACACGTAAAGTAAAGACCTAAATAAAGCCAGGCTAATTTATACAAAAAGAGCAAGCTTGTAAAGCGAAAATCACCTCAACCCTTCTCTACTGCCAAAGCTGAATATTGAAAAATCTATCAGCTGCAAAGGCTAAATGAGTCAAAACATAGCCTTTAAACTTATCATCAGTGGCATAGAAATAAACCGGCCTATAGAGGAATACAGCCGGAATATCGCCATTTACAACCTTGGCTAACTGCACCAATCTCTTCGATTTTCGATCCTCGTCAACATATCGTCGAAT
This sequence comes from Candidatus Peregrinibacteria bacterium, assembly GCA_037447365.1. Classification (GTDB taxonomy): domain Bacteria; phylum Patescibacteriota; class Gracilibacteria; order UBA1369; family UBA12463; genus CALREA01. The sequence goes on from JBBIGU010000003.1 coordinate 13,453, forward strand.
ATCCTCAATCAAAGCATCTGCAGAAAAATTCCGGTAATTCGAGAGATTTGACCCTTCTTCTGTTGCCTGAGAAGAGTGCCAAAAGAAATAAGTATCCAGATCATATCCAAGACTTTCGCCCGTCAAAAGAACATCATAATCACGTCGACTTACAATATCAGCTCGTTCTTCAGGAGAATGTGCTTCGAGCTGAACATTAACCCCTATATTTTCCCACGACTTTTTCAAAAATTGAGCCGTGATTTCATCTTCGTCGATACCATGATTTTTGTCAGATTTTTGGAAATATATAACCTTAATTGCAAGAGGTGTCCCCTTTTTATTTTTACGAACATCAGGATTCTTCGGATCATCATATTTATATCCAGCATCTGACAAGGCCAATCGAGCCCCTGCTACGTCAGATTTAGAAGACCATTCCTGCTGATCAAGCTCCATAAAAGGAGTATCAACCCCAACCTTACTTGGAAGCTGTTTCAAAAGATCTTCTTTGTTCAATGACGTTTCGAGAGCAAAACGGACGGCTCGCTCTTTGACAAACGGACGGCTCGTATTAAAAAAAGCCGCACGATACTGAGGAAGTTCGTATGGATGAAGAGTAAACTTCGTATTTTTAAGCTGAGCAATCAAATCGCCTGAAACTTTTGAAATTGCATCAAGATCAGAAACATTAGCAAGAAGGCGATCTGAAGAAGCATATGTCCTCATAACAATCTGCTTTATATGAGGAAGGCCACCGTAATATTTATCAAATCGACTCAAGGTTAATTTTCCATCACCACGGCTATTAAGGATATATCCATCAGAAACTTTGTATGGACCACTGCCTACTGGTTTTTTATTAAGATCAGTTGTTAGCAAATCCCCCGGTGGAACTTTTCCATAAACACTTTTCGATAAAATTCCAATACTGAAATTAGTAAGAAAAAACGAGTTTGGCTGAGAAATTTGAAACTGAATCGTTTTTGCATCTTGTTTCGTTATCGTAACGCCATCAAAATTTGCCCTAAGGGCAGCATTAGGAAAATCTTCGGACTGAATAAGATCATGGTATGTAAAATATACATCATCAGCCGTAACAGGCTTGCCATTGTGAAAATATACTCCATCACGAATCGTGAACGTATACAAAGTTTGAGCATCATTAAGACTCATGGTTGCCAAATCCTCAACCATTTTTCCCTTCGATGAGTCATATTTGAGTAAACCGGAAAAGATCAGTCCACCAACATCACGATCAACATCATTAAAATTCACAAAAAGAGGATTGAGAACCAAAATACGCCCGATCGTACCTTCCACATATGTACTACCATCTCCTGCTCCAGGAGATGCATGAATAGCGCCCCAGCCGCTCAATAGAAAAACAATGAGAAGCATGGCGGACGTTATTTTTTCACCAAACGTATACGAACGGATGGTACGGAAAAAATCCCTAAGCATGAGGTAAGGTTAAACCTTAAACAAACAAGAGAGCAATCGAGCATCCCACGAAGAGAACAGCAAGAACAACAGTAGCAATCGCTATAACTTTTTCGGCACCTCGCTTACTGTGGTATACGTGTCCAATACCTCCAAAAGTAAGACTGAGACCCGTTCCTCGCTCCTGCGTAAGGATAAGAAGGATGAGAAGAATAGAAACAAGAATCTGGAAAACTTTGAGAAATGTGTGCATAAAAATGTGTGATATAAGAGAGCTATTTTCGGAAAATGGTGTTCAAAACCCAGTTCAAAAGTCCGAAAAGAAGGCCAGCAATAAGATAGCTTCCTTTGGTCGGAATAACAAGTGAAACGTCTGGAGAGATAGAATGAAGCAAATAAGTCAAAATCCAAAGCAGAAAAGCGTTCACAAAAGCCATAAAAAGACCAGCAGTCACAACGAGAAATGGAAAGGCCAAAATCTTCAAAAGCGGCTTCAAAAACATGTTGAGGACCGTAAGAATCAAGCCCGCAACAAGGAAAAACTTGAGTCCACCCGTATAACGAATATCTGGCATCATATAGATAACCAAATATAAGGTGAGTGCATTGAGGCCGAGGCGAATAAAGATACTTTTGAGCATGAGGCGACAGAGTGAGAATAAAAATTTATCGTGTAACTTTACGAAGAGATACCTTGAACTTCATATCTTCAATGGTCTGATCCATAGCAAGATCACTATCTTCGAGATCACCAGATTGACGAAGTTCCTCGGCAAGCGTTTCCTTACGAATAACATTTGCCATCTTCTCTACAGCAGTATTAAACATAACATCTTCGGAGGTAATCAAAACAACAATCCGATCACTGACGTCATACTTCGCCTCCTTTCGCATATCCTGGACGAGACGAATAACATCACGAGCAATTCCTTCTTCGATGAGTTCGCTCGTAAGAACGGTATCAAGAATCACGGTGTATCCATTTTCGCTCGCAACACCTGTCCCATCTTTTCCCTTGTAACCAACCTCAAGCTCCTCACCTGTAAGAGTAAACTCCCCTACTTTGTAAGTACCATCTTTAAGAGGTTCGATCTGACCACTCTTTACCATCTTGATAATATTCTGCACATCTCCGCCATATTTCGGACCGAGAACTCGTGACTTCGGAGTATAAATGACCGTAACCGACTCGCCAATATCTTTCACGAAATCAACTGACTTCACATTGAGTTCTTCGAGAATCACATCGCGATACTTTTCAATAACATCCTCGCTCACCACATCTGGACAGGCGATCTGTACACTCGAAAGTGGCTGACGAACTTTCATGGATGCAGCAGCACGAGCGGAGTGTCCGAGATTTACGATCTGTCGAACAATATGCATTTCTTCATTGAGAAGCGGTTTGAGAAGATTCTTCGTAATCGTTGGCCAATCGGCAAGATGCACTGAGTCAGGGGCATCTGGCTGACCCTTTACAAGACCCTGATACATGCCATCCGCCATGAATGGCATGAATGGGGCAATCAAATGCGAAAGCGTAAGAAGAACGGTATGGAGCGTTTGGTACGCACTCTGCTTATCCTCGTCGGATTCTGATTTCCAGAAACGTCGTCGACTTCGTCGAACGTACCAGTTGGAGAGATCGTCCGCGAATGCAATGAGCGGACGAGTTGCCGCCATTAAATTATATGAATCCATCGAATCAGTAACTGTCTGAACAAGTGCATTGAGTTCAGAAAGCATCCACTGATCCAAAGTGTGGGTTGGTTTAAATTTGGAAGTGTCCTTCATCGGTGTCCACTTATCAAGCGATGCATACGTCATAAAGAAAGAATACACGTTCCAAACAGTAAGGGTGAACTGCTTCACCATCTCATCGACATGTTTCTCAGAAAATCTCACATCATCAGCAAGTGTTGCAGGCGAAGTGTAGAGAAAGAGACGAACACTATCAACTCCCCTACTATCAAAAAGCTGATTAGGATCAGGATAATTCTTCTTTCGTTTCGAAAGTTTTTCACCATCAGCAGCAAGCAAAATTCCATTTACGATAACATTTTTGAAGGCTGGTTTATTGAAAAGAATCGTTGAAATAACATGAAGCGTATAGAACCATCCACGTGTCTGGTCGAGACCCTCGGCGATAAAATCAGCCGGAAAGTTGTCTTCAAACTCTTTCTTATTTTCAAACGGATAGTGAAGTTGCGCATATGGCATCGCTCCGCTTTCAAACCAACAGTCAAAAACATCAGAAATTCGCCTCATCTCCGAACCGCACTTTTCGCATGCAAAAGTAATATCATCAATATATGGTTTGTGGAGGTCAATTTTGCCATCACGCATCGGAAGATTTCCACCAGAGCGCTTCGACAAGTCATCCTGGGAACTTACACAAACAACATTTTTACAAGCATCACTTGTACACTTCCAGATTGGAATTGGACAACCCCAGAAACGATTTCTTGAGATAGCCCAATCACGAGCACCCTCAAGCCACTTTCCAAAACGACCCTCCTGAATATGTGGCGGCTGCCAGGTAATTTTTTTATTATTGAGAATCAAATCATCCTTCACGTCGGTCACTCGAATAAACCACGATGTCGTGAAGTAATTCAACAAAGGCGTATCACAACGCCAGCAATGAGGATAACTATGTCGAATATTAAACGCATCGAAAACAAGTCCATGCTCTTTCATATACGTCACAATATTCTGATCCTGAGACTTCACAAACTTTCCTGCCCACGGGATAACACGATCAACAAACGATCCATCAAGTTTCACGTGTTGAAAGAAAAATTCCGTGAGTCCATATTTCGCACAAACACGATGATCATCCTCACCAAACATCGGAGCCTGGTGAACCACGCCCGTACCATCCTCTGTAGTAACATACGGATCGAGAACAATAACATATGGTTTCTTTTCGCTTGAGGAAGCCGCAACCACATCTTTATAAAAATCAAAAAGTGGCTCGTATGATTTACCTTCGAGTTCATCTTGATCAACATCCTCAATGATCGTATATGGCTTTTCCTTGAAAACTGCAGCAACACGATCCTTCGCGAGAATATAAAATTCTTCTTTTCCATGTTCATTAACAGAAGAAACTTTTACATACTCAAGGTCTGGATTAAAACACAGAGCAACATTCGCTGGAAGTGTCCAAGGAGTCGTCGTCCATCCAAGAATATAAGTATTCTCTACATCAACCAATTTGAACTTCGCGACGACTGAAAAATCGGTAATATCCTTATACCCCTGACTCACCTCAAAATTCGAAAGTGTCGTCTCGCAACGAGGACAGATGTGCATCGACTTATATCCTTCGTACACTTTTTTCTTATCCCAAATTTGCTTAAAAACCCACCAAATTGACTCCATATAGGAGTTATCAAGAGTGGCATAACTATTATCAAAATCAACCCATCGTCCAAGACGCTTGATCAACTTCTCCCACTCATGTGTGTAGCGAAATACGCTTTCTCTGCAGGCATTATTAAACTTCTCAACACCCATATCGACAATTTGCTTTCGTCCAGTAAGCTTCAGCTCTTTTTCAATTTCATACTCAACTGGAAGGCCATGGCAGTCCCAACCATTTTCACGAGGTACATAGTATCCGCGCATCGTCCAATATCTTGTCACGGCGTCCTTCAATGACCCTGCCAAAATATGACCATAATGCGGAAGACCGTTTGCAAAAGGAGGACCATCAAAAAAGACATATTTTTTATGTCCTTTTCTCTGCTCTACCGATCGCTCAAAAATGTGATTTTGCTGCCAAAAATCGAGCATCTCGTGCTCAAGTTCAGGAAACGACTGACGTGGATTTACAGGCTGAAACATACAGTAAATTGGTCAAAAAGATCAAAGGAATTATACTCACCCCAAAGCTACAATACAACGTGAAACGTTTGAAAAGTTGACAAGCTAAAAAAGTAAGTTAAAATGCGCCGGAATATTTCACGTATAAAAAACAACATTATGACACTAGGTGGCTCAACAGCACGAAGCTTCGTATCAGCATCAGAGATAGAAAATAGAGGAGAGCACCCTCAACATACTGCTCATGCACCACATCTTCACCTTGTACCAAATCCAGCTCCAAAACCAGCACAGCGCTCAACATATGCGGAAGCCGCAGCAGAACGACGCGCAGAAGTGCTCCGCGCACTCAAGGAAGAAGGAACGACCAATACCGACTGGCTTAAAGACAAAAATGGTCATAGAAATATTGGAACCCATACCCTTCGACCAATTGTACACCTCGGTGAATCAATCATTCCGGAACAGCCGGAAAGACATCCAAAACCAATGCTCCGGGAAAACACTCCAGCCAGAATACTTGCAGCGGAACGAGCAGAACTCATCGTATGGATGCAAAATTACCCAGAAAGCCTGAAGTAATAATTCAAACAGGATTTTTTGTCTAGCCTGATTAACCTCGCAACTTCACAAACTCCGGATCTTGATGAACACGACTCTCTTCTGGGAGAATCTGGCCCTGATACTTCGAGTGAGATTTTTTATGATAAGGTACGTCAGCAGGCGAACTCATGAGCTCGAAAGCGAGCTGGCAGACACGCATACCTGGATAAAGCGCAACTGGCATTCGGTTGATATTCGTAATTTCGAGTGTAATCGTTCCCTCAAAACCGGCATCCACAAATCCAGCCGTTGAGTGAATAATAATTCCAAGTCGTCCGAGAGAACTTCGTCCCTCAACACGCGCAACAAGATCATCGGCAATTTTAATTTTTTCAAGCGTCACGCCAAGAACAAACTCTCCTGGCTGAACAATAAAAGGCGTTCGACCATCTTCTGGGAGTTCTACAAGTCGTGTCGCATCATCGAAACACTCAGGTTTCATTGGATCAAGAACGGCAAACGCATTGTGATTATAAATCTTAAAAAACCGACCAAGTCGCATATCCATCGACGAAGCATGAACGTTCTTGAGGTAGTCGTTTTCTGGACACCAAGCCTGAATATCGCCCTTCTTAATACGTTCAAGAATATCGTGGTCTGAGAGAATCATATAAATGTAAATTAGTGCTGCCGTATTGTTGCCGGATTTTTCATAAAACAGCAAGGATATTTATCCCATTTATGTACAAAAGCCCGAGAAGCCCAAAAAATTATATACACCCATTAAATTTATTTCGCATAAAATACATAACCGCCAAAACAACCATATCAAGCCCAACACCTAACTCAATAGCATTCAAGGAAGGATCATGATTAAAAACCATCTCGGTCAAACCGACACCATGTTGAGCCCCTGCAGAAACAGCATCATGAACAATATTAGCAATGCCATGCGCAACAATACCCGTTCCCGTGACAAGACCCACCTTAGAAAGAGTTGAATAGTCACTAACATGCTCAGCTGAACCAACAGAATTCATAAAATTAAAAGTTATACTAACTCTTTAGCCATGCCAATATAAGTACCCGGAGTGAGTTTCTCAAGTCGTTTTTTCTCACTTTCTGGAATTGGTAAACTAGCGACGAACTTCACGTAGTCTGCTTTTCCAAAGTCCTTTCCGCGAGTCATGTCCTTCAGTAATTCATAAGCATTCTTCACTCCATATTTTCGCAATACTGTCTGAACTGGCTCACCGAGAACTTCCCAGTGGGAGTCGAGATCTCGAGCGAGAACATCCTTATTCACCTCAACCTTGCTCATTCCCTTGAGTAAGCTCTTAAATCCAAGAAGCGTGTAACCAAAAGCGACGCCGACATTTCGCATGACCGTCGAGTCGGTAAGATCGCGCTGCATCCGTGAGATAGGAAGTTTCTCAGAGAAGTGGCCAAAGAGCGCATTCGCAAGACCAAAGTTTCCTTCAGCATTTTCGAAGTCGATTGGATTAACTTTGTGGGGCATGGTAGAAGAACCAACCTCGCCCTTCTTTACTTTTTGCTTGAAGTAACCCATGCCGATATACATCCACATATCTCGAGCAAAGTCTGTCAAAATGACATTTACGCGTCGTACAAGATCAAATAACTCCGCATTCCAATCGTGTGGCTCGATCTGTGTCGTATACATGTTTGGCGTGAGTCCAAGCCCGGAGATGAACTTCTGGCCGGCCTTGATCCAATCAATGTCAGGATAAGCAACCACGTGCGCATTGTAATTTCCAACTGCACCATTGATCTTTCCAAGGAAGACGATCGAGTCGTCGAAGATATCACTTTGTCGCTCAAGTCGAGCAACGACGTTCATCACCTCCTTACCAACAGTTGTTGGAGAGGCTGGCTGACCATGCGTATGTCCCATCATCGAAACACTCTTGTGTTCTTCGGCAAAGGACTCGAGCGATGCAAAAAGTTCATTAAACCATTTTGCAACAGGACCTTTTACAGCATCTTGGGTCATAAGCGCATATGAGAGATTGTTAATATCTTCACTCGTACATCCGAAGTGAATGAACGATTCATAGCCATTGATTTTTGCAGCCGTAAGCTTATCTCGAAGAAAATATTCAACTGCTTTTACATCGTGATTCGTTGTCGCCTCAATGTCCTTTATCTTCTGAGCGTCTTTATCAGAAAACTTCTCGTAAATATTTCGGAGCGCTTTTACCTGGGTGGCACTAAACTTTTTCGTACCAGCCAACTTCAAATCATTGCAGATAAAAATCAACCACTCAATCTCAACCTTCACGCGATATCGCTGAAGTCCAGACTCAGAAAAAAACTCGGAAAGCTCTTGTACCTTATCAGCATAACGACCATCAAGTGGAGAAAGTGCAAAGAGTTGAGTCATGGAATCAAGGGGTTAAGTTACGTTTAAAAATTCAAAAATTAAAATGAAGCCTTCACGCTCTTCACGCGTTCAACAATTTTCTCACGAACTTCTGGATGAGACATGGCAAACATTCGAGCGACACAAAGTGCAGTGTTACCTGGAGAAAGAACGGTCAAAACTGGCGTATCTTTTGGCATTCGAAGTGATGAGTGAATATCGACCTGATACTCTGCGAGATCTTTATGTGGAGGACAGGCAATAACTGGATGGTATGCTGAGCCGGCCGTAACACCAGAAAGACCATTGCTCATACCAGCAAGCGTTACGTAAACGACCTCTGTTTCTTTATTAAACCGCTCAATAACCTCGATGACTTTCTCTGGAACCTTGTGAGCAGAAGCCACAATAACTTCGGAGGGAATACCAAAAACATTCAGCTCGTCGACAATCTTCTGTGCGAAGTCTTTGTCTGAGGCCGAACCGAGAAGAATAGGAACGATCATGGAGTTGAGATGTTAGGGGTAGAAGATATTTTCTTAAGTGCCACTAGCATGCCACAAGGACTACTCTCTATCAAGCCAACAACTAAGCTACTAATGAATCTCGACAACACCCGCCACTCGGTTGGCAAATTGAAGGGCAGTCATAACCTCAAGAATCTCATTATCACGAACTTCTAAAACAGGAAAATGAGGACGATCTTGACCAAGATTTCTAGCAGCCGTTGTTCGAGTAGGATCTATAAAATCAATAGGAGCCCTACCAAATCTCACTTTCATCTGCTGAACAAAAAAATCAAAAGAAGGCATTCCTTCTGGATGATTAAGGATATCATGAAGTTTAGCTTGCACGATGGTGGAGCCGGGCGAAGGATCAAGGTGAACGTAGAAATATTGTGATTCCGAAGAAGCTCCTGATGCCATAAAGAAAGCTGGTTAGACTGCTGAGGAAAGATTATAATACAAAATTATAATTTTGACAATAGCTAACTTTGGAAGCGACAAAGCTGAAACTTACAATCCTAAGTTTCCCTTTATCCGTTCAAGAACATTTCCTGGTTCAGCTACAAATGCCTCACCGGTAACGAGTTCATACGCCTCGATATAGCGTCGAGCAGTTTCAACACGAACCTCATCTGGAATGGCAGGGATCTCCCCTTCTCCGACAAAGCCCCGAGCAGCAAGCCACTCGCGAAGATATTCTTTATCAATTTTTTTCTGCTCTTGACCAGCAGCAAATCGTTGATCGTATTCGTTCGCAAACCAGAATCGTGAAGAATCCGGAGTATGAATTTCGTCAATCAAGACAATCTGACCATCAGGATTTACGCCAAATTCATATTTTGTATCAACGAGAATAATCCCCTGCTTGGCCGCAATCTCAACTCCACGCTGATAAAGTTTCAATGAAGCATCGGCAATAAAATCATACTGTTCAGGCGTAAGGTTTGTTCGCTTGAGAATCTCTTCTCTCGAAACGGACTCATCGTGATCACCATGCTCCGCTTTTGTAGAAGGAGTGAGAATTGGCGTATCGAACTTTTGATTTTTCTTGAGGCCCTCTGGGAGAACATTTCCACAAAAATTTCGAACACCTTTTTCGTAATTATACCAAGCGCTCGTCGTCGTAACACCAGTGATATATCCACGAACCACCATTTCAATAGGAAGTGGTTTGCACTGAGTACCAACACAAACATTTGGATCCGGATATGACATCACGTGATTTCCAATAATATCCTTCGTCTTCTCAAACCAAAATTTCGCCATCTGAGTCAAAACCTGACCCTTGAATGGAATCGTACAAATAACTCGATCAAATGCACTCAAACGATCACTTGAAATAAGATAACGAGTATCCCCTTTTGTATAATTATCACGAACTTTTCCGATATACTTCTCTCCCAATTGAGGGAAATCAGTCTCCTCGAGACAAAACGGAAGCTGCGCTTGAATCTGATCGTTTGGAATCATAGGGAAGATAATAAAAAATATTCGAGTGGCCCAATACTACGCATCTCGAAAAAAAATATCAATTTGAAGATAGAGACGAAAGAATCAATACAAGATCCAGTAACCTAATTAATAATCGGATCCAATTTAGCCTTCACTCCACCATGTATCTGATTTTCATGATCCCTGAGCTTCGCCCGAAATGAAAGTGCTGTCTCAAATCTACGGACCGGATCATAAAAACCTTTTGAAATATAAATTTCATCGGGAATATCGTCATGACTTAAACTCGGCCGTGGCCCTTGAGCATTCTTTGAAAGATATTCCCTGAGGTGACAAAAAGTACCCCAGATAAAGTCATCAAATATATCAACCATCTCTTGAGAGATAATAAGACCGCGACTCTGAGCAACTTCATCTTCAGCAGCCTGGATGACGGCATCATCATTCCATATTTCAAAACTAACGGATCCTTTGATTCTATCAACACTTCGCCCCATTAAAGTCAAGGACCTTACGTCCTTACAAGAAGGAAGACTTTGCCACAACTCAAGTCGCTGCATAAAAACATCAGCAACCTTCTGGGCAAAAGCTGAATGAGAATAACGAAGCCTGAAACCTTCAACTCTAGAAGCAGGTGTTTGTGACGTTCTTTCAGGAGATCCATGGCCCATACAAATCAAAAATAAGAAAATGAGCGAGTATTATGACATATATTAAGATAATTAGCAATTATCACTGAAAGCTGAAATGGAGTGTACTTTTTGAAGCACGTTTTATATAGTACACATGAATTTACACGACTAACTAATCCACAAAGCTATGTCACAACCAACCCTCGGAAACGTAACCGCGATTATTGGAACACAGTGGGGTGATGAAGGGAAGGGAAAGCTCGTGGATATTTTAGCAGACAAATACGACTGGATCGTCCGAGCAACGGGTGGAGCTAATGCGGGCCACACTATTTATGTGAATGAAAAAAAGTTCGTCTTTCATCAAGTTCCATCTGGAGCACTCCAGACAAATACGAAGATGATTATTGGAAATGGATGCGTCATTAACCTCCCATCTCTTGCCGAAGAAATACAGCTTCTCAAAAATGAGGGAATTTCACTCGAGGGACGCCTCTATATTTCAGATCGTGCGCACATCGTCTGCGACTACCACAAAAAAATCGACGTCCTCCAGGAAGAAATGAAGGGCGGAAAGAAAATCGGAACAACCGGCCGTGGAATCGGTCCAGCCTACTCGGACAAAATTAATCGCATGGGCTTAACGTTCGGAGAACTTTTGAATTGGGAAAAGTTTGAGGCGCATTACAAAAACAATCTCGCGCTCTTTCAGAAGATGTATCCAAATCTCGAGCATAACAGCGACGAAGAACTCGCATCATTTAAGCAACATCGAGAAGAACTCATTCCGTTTATTACCAACACAACGCTTCTTTTAAATAAAGAGGTTCTCCTTGGAAAGAAAATCCTTCTCGAAGGCGCAAACGCAACGATGCTCGACATCGATCATGGAACCTATCCATTCGTCACATCTTCAAATGCATCGATCGGTGGAATTGTCACAGGGACAGGCATTCCTCCACGAAGCATCAACTCAATTATCGGAATTATGAAGGCTTACACAACACGCGTTGGAGCTGGCCCATTCCCATCAGAACTCAATGATGCAACCGGAGAGTACCTCCGAACAAAAGGTGGTGAGTTCGGATCAACAACAGGACGCCCACGTCGTTGTGGATGGATCGATACCGTCGTCGCAAAATACTCATGCATGGTCAACGGAATCACGCACATCAACCTTACAAAACTCGATGTTCTCACTGGTCTAGAAAAAGTTCGCATCGTCACGGGATATAAGGTTGGAGGAAAAACACTCGAAACATTTCCTTCCGATCTCGATCAACTCTACGTAGAAAATGGTCTCGAACTCGAATATATCGAACTTCCAGGATGGACCGAGTCACTCGACAACTGCGCGACATTCGAACAACTTCCAGGAGCCGCTCAAGACTACGTCAAAAAGCTCGAGGAGATCATTGGCCTACCAATGAGCTTTATCGGTGTTGGCTACAACCGAAGTCAGTTGATTACGAAGTAAGGCCTTCTCACCAAAACGACGTGAATCCTCCTCTTTCGTATATCGAAATTTCAGCAAAGAATCTGATTCACAACATCAGATCTTTTCGATCAATACTTTCATCACAAACAAAAATTGCAGCAGTCATCAAGGCGAACGCCTATGGTCATGGTCAAAACGAAATTGCAACGATCATCGAACCATACGTCGACTATTTTCAAGTTGATGATATTGAAGAGTTAAGAATGCTTCGAGAAGTAAGCCAAAAAGAAACACTCGTGCTTGGATATGTTTTGAAAAGTGACCTTGAAGAGGTAGTCAAAGATCTCAACGGAACGCTCGTTATATATGATATCGAACGACTCGAACTTTTGGATGAAATTGGAAAACGCCACGATAAAAAACCAAGAGTTCACATTAAAATAGATGCACATTTAGGAAGACAGGGGCTGATGCTTGAAGATGTTGAGGATTTTTTTGAAACAGCAAAAAAGTTCGAGCATGTCATGATTGAGGGAATCTATTCTCACTTCGCAAACATCGAAGATACATCTGATTTTTCACATGCACAGAAGCAGATCGATTCATTCAGCAATGCAAAAAACATTGCGGAAAAACATGGCTTCACGAATCTTCTCACCCATCAGTCAGCAACATCTGGAATTCTAAGTTATGAAAAAGACACAAATACGAATGCTATCGTTCGTCTCGGAGTTGGGCTCTATGGCATGTGGCCATCAGAAGAACTTCACAAAAAATACAGAGATCGAATAGAACTCAAACCTGTTATGCGCTGGATTTCACATATTGCTCAAATAAAAAATCTTCCAGAAAATCACTCTGTGGGATATGGACTCACACACATCACCACAAAACCAACAACGATCGCAATCATCCCGCAAGGATATAGTGACGGCTACGATCGAGGTCTTTCAAATAATAGCGAAGTGCTCATTCAAGGGTCACGCTGCAACGTTCTCGGCCGAGTTTCCATGAATATGATTGTGGCAGATATCTCACATCTCAAAAATATACAACCAGAAGATGAGGTCGTGCTCCTCGGAAAACAGGGTGACGAAGAAATTACTGCAGAAGAATTAGCTCGCAGACTAGACACGATCAACTACGAAATTACAACTCGCATCTCCCCTCTTTTGCCGCGAATCATAAAAGAAGACTAAGTTTTTCCTCCCTCGTTAACTGCTTAAGCGCATATTCACGACTTCGAGCTTCGCCAACAGTTTTGTATTCCTCGCCATAAATAAGCGTAACGGGTCTACGTCCACGCGTATATTTTGCGCCGGTTTTGAGATGGTTATGCTGATGAAGGCGTTTTTCAATATCGTTCGTCGAACCAACGTAAAACGTCTGATCAGCACACTGAAGGATGTAAACAACGAATGGCATAAGGGTATTATAAAAGAAAAACAGCTTCAATGCGACTAAATGATCGACAAGAGATGAATAACCTGTCACAGTACGCACACAAAAGACGGTATGGTGCGAAAAGTCGAGCTCAAACTACACAATAATTTGTTTTTCATTACTTAAACCATCATTACCATGACAGGTTCAATCAAAAAACTTACCGACAAAGGATTCGGTTTTATCACAGGAGAAGGCCTTCAGAAGGATTTATTCTTCCACAGCAACTCTCTCGTAGGCGTATCATTCAATGAACTTCAGGAAGGTGACTTCGTCACATTCGAAGTGGCTGACTCACCAAAAGGTCCAAACGCAGTCAACGTTCAGCGTATGTCTGCTGGAGCCAATGCCCAGGATGGGCAGATGTAATACAGAAATGTAGAACACGTTCAAAGGGCCGCCTCGTTCCGAGGCGGCCCTTTTTGCTTCTAATAAAAAATCAAACTCTAATTTATCCATTACGAAGCTTCTTCTCCTGTTTTGCCTTCTTCTTCTCAGCCTTAGTTTTAAGAGGAGCTTTTTTGGACGACTTCTGAGCATTAAGACCTTTCATAATAACTAGAATAAAAAATATAAATAAACGAAGCGAACCTAAGTATATAGTCAAAGCTAAAAAGCCGAAAGGAAATAGTAGAAAATAAAGCAAATTTATGGTATAATTACCAGATATGACAACTCTACAAAGACTCGATACCGAATCCGAAAACCCAGCACTCTCAAGAGCGCTCGACGCTATTGAGGAAAATTCAAAAGAAGCCGGAGTCTACTTACGGATGCTCTTCGACTTCACAAAAGTATACGCCAATGACCCAAAGTATCAGGCTCAACCGGAACTTGTAGATAAATGTTTTGGCCGCAACGGTCTCGAAGATGATATCAACGAAATCATTCACCACTTCATGCATGACGTATCGCCGCTTGCACGAACTGAGTGCCTCACTGCTCTTATTCAAGCGGTAAGAGACAATCCAGTCTATCTCTACTATATAGAACAAATCTGTGATTACTTCGATATAAAACTTCCAGGAGAAGACCATCACTCAGGAGGAGTTATTCGATTTTACGCGCCAAATCTCCATTTTGACCAAAGAGACCATATAAACTTTCTTCTGGCATGCGGACTTCAAGCTATATCCGACGAAGGAAACGGAAGCCATATAAAATATAGAGACCCGGTAACTGGCAATTACATGACTGTGGCAAGTCAATCAGGAAAAATCTGGCTTAAAAACGAGATTAAAACACTCCTCCAGAAAAACTTCCCGGTAGAACGCATCCAAGCTGCCTGCGATAAATTAAAGATTGATTTTCGAGTATTATCACGCTAAGATACAGCCTTATGTCAAATACTGAACCAAAACCAGGATCAATGCCAGCCACAGGCGAAACTCATGGAAACCTCGCACTCATAGCTGAAGCAGGAACAACCAGAGATCCAGAGAGGCAGATAGCACTTGCTCAACACCTCAGTGGAATAATTCATAGAGCCCTTCGTGAAAATCCAAACCTCTGTCAAGAAGCGGCGGCAATCCTAGATCGACAAATCTCCGGTGAAATGACTCCCCAGCCAGATGCGCTAAAGGCACTGGTAGATCAGGTGCGAAAGATGACAGAAGGGGTATAAAAAATCAAAAATCAAAGCTACGTAAACACAATAATGTAACGTTTGCAAATGGTCTCCGTATACTCTAACCTCTAGACAACTAGAGTGTTTTTATATCATTTATTATTTCTTCATTCCCCTCTCGTATGAAAAAAATCATTAGCATGATTGCCGCAAGCATCATCTCGCTCCAGATCGGAGTAACTGGCGCATTCGCTATGCCAATAGTTCAAGTACCTCTAAGCGATATTGCTGATACGCAGTATCAAACAGCTATCGAGTATCTTTATGGAAAAGGTGTTATCAAGGGATATGACGACGGCACATTCAAACCAAATAAAACCATTAGTCGTGGTGAACTTTTGAAAATTCTCGTCGGCGGAGCTGGATATACTAAACCAGATGCAGCAAAATATCACGACTGTTTCCCGGACGTAAAAGCAGTTCCATTTGATTGGTATGCCCCATACGTTTGTTTCGCGAAAGAAAAAGGATGGGTAAACGGATATGACGACGGCATGTTTAAACCAGAAAAAGCGATCAGCAAAGTTGAAGCAATAAAAATGCTCATGGGTTCACAATTTCCACCTGCACTCAACGCCGCATCACAAACTTCAAAGTATACAGATGTTAATTTCAAGAAATGGTACGGCCAGTATATGTTCCCAGCAGAAGCAATGAAGATCATTGATTTCGGTGGCACGCAATATTATCCTGAAGCACTCATTACGCGTGGCGAAATCAGTAACAACATGTACAGAGCCATGCTCATCGTTGAGCAAAAAGTAGGAAGTTTTGATCAGGTAGATCCAAACAAAGGCATTGCTCCAATTGAAATACTTCCAGTGATTTCAGTAGCCCCAGATACTCCAACAGTCACGGTTGCATCACAAACATATTCAGATATTACTCTTGCCGTAAAACTTCCAACATACACTGGCGACAGCGCCTTAGACTCTATATTTGAATCATTCACCAACCCAAACAACGGAATGGGCCAGAGTGGATCAACAAGCATCGCAGGAAACAATATCGTAGGCACATGGACCACGACATTCCACGTCAATCCAAAACCAGATGCAGTAGAAACACCTGTTTACGAGTTCACATTTTGGGTTAACAACAAAAACGGAAACGTAAGTAAAAAAACAACCATCAAGGTGTCTGGCCTCTCTGCAAATCCAGATCGACCAGCGGTAAGTGTCGCATCAATTACAAAGAATAGCGTTATCTTCAATATCACACCGGGCACATACACAGGAAACAGCGCACTTGCAACATATAGCTACCAAGCACCAAGTGAAGGTGGCAACTACGCAAAAACCTACTTCGAAAACAACATGAACAACAAGCTTTCAATAGGCGCACTCACTCCAAATACCGAATATACCGTAACCTTCTGGGTTGTTAACGCCCTTGGAAAAGCAAGCAACAAGGTCACCGTAACTGTCAAAACAGCTGCGAACTAAGGCTCGCAGACAGGGATACAAAAAAGATACACCTACAATAACCCAACCTTCACACGTTGGGTTATTTTATTTTTAGTTAATTAATTCACATTTCGAAACACAGACAAACCTGGTGGACGCTATAGGACTCGAACCTATGACCCTCTCGGTGTAAACGAGATGCTCTACCAACTGAGCTAAGCGTCCATAATGTGTTTTTACAGAAAGAAAACTTTCTGGTGCCGAGGAAGGGACTTGAACCCTTACAAGATTGCTCTCGCTACCACCTCAAGGTAGTGCGTCTGCCATTTCGCCACCTCGGCACGCGATTTTAATACACAACGCGGTCTGATGCCTTGATAATATATAATCTAGGTCAGACCGCGTGCATAGAGTAATACAATTTGCCCGAATTTCAAAGAGATTTTTCAAAGCTAACAACCTCTCACACAAGGCTACTCATCAAGGTTACTGCTGAGGAGCTTCACCAAGTGTCATAGTTTTATCAAGGGTCTTGCCGCTTGACCAGATCTTAAGCTGAACCTTGTCGCCTGGCTTTTTATTCCGAATAGCCTGCTGAAAACCAAATTGTTCATTGATCTTATTGCCATCAACTTCGAGGATAACATCCCCCTTCTTAAGACCAGCTTTATCGGCAGGGCCACCAGGAATAACTGCAAACTTACCAATCGTGTCATCTCCTACCAAAAGAGCACCATCGGTAACTCCTTGGAGCTGAAGTTCTTTGGCCTTGTCTTCAGTGAGAATTTGATATCGAACACCTGCAAATGGTCGAATAATCTTTCCAGTCTTCTGAACACTATCGACAACCGGAGCTACGTCATTAAATGGAATAGCAAAACCAATACTGTTCGCAGAAGCCGCAATAGCAACATTCACGCCAACAACCTGGCCCTTCATATTAACAAGCGGCCCTCCAGAGTTTCCTGGGTTAATAGCGGCATCCGTCTGAAGAAGTCCTGACAAAGTCTCATTACCTCCAGTACCGTCATTAGCTGTGATTTGACGTCCCTTGGCACTAATAATTCCGGCAGTAACAGTATTTTGATACTCACCAAGCGCGTTACCAATAGCAAGAACCCTCTGGCCAACTTTCAAGGAGTCAGAATCTCCAAATTCAACAACTGGGAGCGAGCTGATCTTTGGAGAAGATCCATCGTCTTTTGGTTTGATTTGAATAACTGCAAGATCATTCAATGTATCTTTGCTGACAATAACACCCTTGAACTGACGACCATCACTCAAAATAACAGTATAATCAGCACTTTCATCATTAACGACGTGTCGATTAGTAATAACTAAACCGTCACTCGTTACGATAAATCCACTTCCTCCCCCAACCTGCTGTTTCTTTGTAGAAGGTTTTGACTGTTTTTGTTGCTGTTGAGGTGCTCCGAACTGCTGACCAAAAAACTGCTGAAAAAATGGATCACCCTGAAAAAAGAGATTAGGCTGTTGACTATAGGCCTGAACATTCTTTGATTCAATAATAGAGACTACGGCCGGACTTACTTTTTGAATAGCGTTCGTATAATCAGATTCTTCTATATATTTATGCTCTTCGGTAACGCTTTTAAGAGGCTGAACACCATCTCGTGAGGCAAATTTATACCCTATCGATCCACCAACAACCCCGGACAAAACGGCTACTACAACAGCATATGTTAAAAGTTTTTTCTCAGTTAGGTGTTCCATAATAAAAGAAAATATAAGAATATAAAAGATAGCACATCACATGTACGACAGTGTAGGCCATCTGTTACAATTTTCAAGCTGACAAAATAGTCAAAACGTGATTAAATTGAAGCGCCATGGAAAAACATGCCATAAGGCAAAAGATTCGAACCACAAGAAAGAATCATCCCGATCTTACAAAAAAAGAAAAGGATGTCGCGATACGTCGAAAATTACAACGACTCTCTGTTTGGAAAACCGCAGAAGCAATTTTGCTCTACGCACCAATTCCACACGAAAAAGAAATTGATACCTGGCCGCTCATCAACAATCTCATCAAGAAAGGTAAAACAGTAGTCCTTCCTGTCACGAACAAAGAGAGTAAAACTATCACGCTCAAAATTATCACCGGCAAAGAAGACACTGAACTTTGTGATTTCAAATTTCCCGAGCCAAAAAAGTCCTGCCCAGTAGTCAGTCCAGACAAGATCGACCTTGCCATCATCCCAGGAGTTGCCTTCGACACACGAGGCAATCGCCTTGGATTTGGACATGGTTATTACGATCGTCTACTGAAAAAACTCCACTGTCAAAGCATAGCACTTGCATACGAATTCCAAATCCTGCATGCTGTCCCACGGCACGAACATGATGTGCCAGTAAATATCATTTTGACCGAGAAAAAAACATACAAAGCGTTATAGAAATTTTCCTTCATACATTCTTTTAACCCCCTTTCTCCATGTCCAATGTTCATCCTGCTATTCAGGCCTACGATCCAGCTGTCGCAGAGGCGCTTATGCACGAAGAGGTACGACAGTCAGAAGGTCTCGAGCTTATTCCATCAGAAAACTATGTTTCTGAGGCGGTACTTGAAGCAATGGGTTCTGTCTTTACGAATAAATATTCAGAAGGATATCCAGGAAAACGATATTACGGAGGACAAGAGTTCGTCGATGTCGTAGAAAATCTCGCCATTGAACGAGCGAAACAACTCTTCGGCGCAGAACACATCAATGTCCAACCATATTCAGGCTCACCAGCAAATACGGCGGTTTACTTCGCGCTTTTGAACTTCGGAGATACAATTATGGGACTCAAACTCGATCACGGAGGACACATCACACATGGCTTGCCGATCAGTTTTTCTGGAAAATCATACAATGTGGTTGCCTACGAAGTTGACGAAGTTACGAAGCGAATCGACATGGACAAGGTTCGCGCACTCGCACTTGAGCACAAACCAAAACTTATTATCGCAGGATTCTCTGCGTATTCACGATCCCTCGAATGGAAGAAATTTCGAGAAATCGCGGATGAGGTTGGAGCCATTTTAATGGCCGATATCGCACACATCGCAGGATTAATCGCCGGAGGCGCCCTTGAAAATCCAGTCCCATACTGTGATGTTGTCACGACAACAACGCACAAGACTTTAAGAGGTCCGCGAGGCGCGATGATCATGTGCAAAGAAAAATACGCAAAAGCTATCGATCGTGCCGTCTTTCCTGGTCTTCAGGGTGGTCCACATGAACACATGATTGCCGCAAAAGCTATTGCCTACAAAGAGGCCCTCGAGCCAGCATTCAAAGAATATGCCAAGCAGGTTATCGTCAATGCACAAACTCTTGCGGCAGAACTCATGAATTATGGATTCGATGTTCAGAGTGGCGGAACCGATAATCATCTCATGCTTATCGATCTCACGAATAAAAATGTCACCGGAAAGCAGGCTCAAGAAGCGCTCGATCTCGCTGGTATTACCGTCAATAAAAACACGGTTCCATTCGACAAGCGCTCCCCAATGGATCCATCAGGGATCCGTCTTGGAACTCCAGCTATCACCACTCGTGGCATGAAAGAGGCTGAGATGAAATGGCTCGCCCGCGTCATCAACGATGCTGTCACCAACTGGCAAGACACAGCAAAACTCACCGAACTCAAGACAGAGGTCAAAGGCGTCTGCGCAAAGTTCCCAGTGCCAGGGATTAAGTAGCATCAAAATGCTAACCAACAGCTAAGGCTTTTTCTTTTGTGTAATGTGCTCTTTGAAGGAGGTCAATTTTTCTACAGTCGCATCAAAACGCTCAAGAAGACGAACCACGCCATCAATAACATGAAAAACAACGCCATCATCAGGAAAATCTAGGGGGTCATGAGAATTTTTGCTGGCAGGATTAAAAATATACAAAGCATTGTAAAGTCGTGAAACAGCCTGATCATAAGGTGTTTTTGACATATTAGATTCAAAGACACCGGAATCATCACTAAAAAGTTGAGAACATTTAAACCTAAAAGACTCAGCCCGAACCGTATCTTTAGGGCTAAAAGAAAGCTTAGAAAGCTCTGAAACAGCGATAGAAAGAAAATGCACATGATCAATATTCTCTTGAGTGGGATGTGTTTTAGAATTCTTAATAATTCGACAAAGATCTTTATAGATCATATCCATAGCTTTCGATGGTCCATGGTAGAGATACTGAGCATGAACAGCATTGCGCACATTCTCATCATCGCGTCGATCGCCAGAATGGGAATAAGAATCAGAAAAAGATCGCATATCGTTATATATTATTTTTTACGCTTAACCACAATGATCGTCATATCGTCCATTTGTTTGTACGTGCCGGCGAACTGTTTGATCTCGCTCAAAATCGCATTTCGTATCGCAAGAGCAGAAGGTAAATCTGCGTATTGAGCAACAGCCTTTTTCAAACGGCCCATACCGAAATTCTCCTTTTCATCTTTCCAGCACTCAGGAAGACCATCGCTATAAATCACAAGACAATCTCCTATCTCAAACCCAACAGTCAATTCTTTCAAAATCTTGGAATTATCAGGAAGCATACCGAGCGCCATTCCCCCACCAACAACTTCATCGACAGATTTTTTCGCAGCGCTATAAACAAGGAGTGGTTCATGACCAGCATTTACATAGATAAGCTTTTTCGCAGGTTCATCCCACTGGAGCATAGCAAGTGTCATGAACATATTATTCGCACTCTTCGCCTTGATAACGGTATTCGCCTCAATCATCGCCTGTAAAATAGGCATTTTCTGTGACAAGTAAAACATAATAGCATTCGCAACCGACACCATAATTCCCGCAGGAACTCCATGTCCCGTCACATCACCAAGATAAAAAACCATCTTGCCTTCATGCGTCTCAAGAAAATCATAACAGTCACCACCAACCTCTTCAGCAGGAATAATTCCCGCAGAAATATCAAGCGAAGGAATTACCGGCAATTTACGAGGAAGAATTTCTGTCTGGATCTTCGAGGCAAGTTCAAGCTCCTTCGTCACACGTTCCTGATACACCATATTCTTCGTACGTCGATCAACTTCTTCAGCCATAGTGTTAAATGCACTTCCAAGAACTTCGAGCTCGTCACCCGTATGAATATCCGTTCTATATGAAAAATCACCTTTCGCAATAATAGCCGCACCGCCAACGAGCGACTGAATAGAAGCTGCAATTTTTGAAGCAAATATCCAAGCAAAAAGAATACCAAGAAGAATACAAAGAACAGCGAGTCCAATCATTCTATTCCGAATATCATCAATGCGACCAGAAAGAGAATCGTATGAAATAGTGTACACTACCGTATACTGATCACGAGCAGACACAGCGATATTACTCAATCGATCAGAAGTATTAAGTGGAGATATCGGAGAACCCGCTCTATTAACATAACTAACCTCTCCTGTATCTTTTTGCTTCAAGAAATAGACAGAGCCAGATTCAGTTCTTACAGATATCATTTTGGACTGTATCTGAGAAAGCATCATGGAATCCTGCTCAATTCGAGGCTTTCCAGTATAAACATCGCGATCAGTAGAAGAGTTATAGAGAAGCTCTCCGGAAAAAGCGTATATTTTCACAGAAGGAACGATATCGCTTTTCTTAAGAATATTCTGAACTTCTTGATTAAATCGAATAGAATTATCTTGTAGCCAATATTGCTCATAATTCTCCACCAAAACATCTGTTTGGATTTCGGCAAAAGTTTTTGCAGAGTAATACGAATCCTGAACCAGACCAGATTCTTTTTCTTGTACAAAGAAATATGCAGCAGCACCGAGAATAATGACGATGAGAAGCGTTATAGCGGCAACAAGTTTTTGACGGAGAGAAAACATGATTAGTAAATATCAGAGGCTAAAATATACCCATCGATACGAGGTTAAAGTGGACAGAAAGGGATGATGCATATAGTGTTTCGGATTCAAAAAGTGGAATGCCATAGAACTGATTTACGATAATCTTCATAATGGCTTGATAAGCCTTAACGCGTTTTTTCGCATCGAATTGCGTAACAGCACCCTCAATCATCTGATCTATATCGGGATCGGAAAATCCTCCGGCATTATAAAGACCAAGATCATTTTTTCCATCGCGAGTATGTACTGCATTAAGATAAAAATCTGCAGCAGACCCTAAATCCGATTTCCATCCAAAAAAGTATATATCACTATTATTTTCCGAAAGACTATCTTTAAAATCTTCCCAAGAAACGTATTGCACTTTTGGATCAAAACCGATGGTTTGCAGCTGTTTCGCAATGTAATCACCTGCCGTTTCAAGACCTTCAACAAATTTCACAGTAATAGGAATTAGATCGAAACTCGAAACTCGTTTTACCAAATCAGTAGCTTTTTCTGGATTGTATGGAGATGGCTCAATAGCAGGATTAAATCCAAAAACACCACTACTGACATATTGATTAACATCTGTCGCATACCCAAGAGACAAATCAACAAAAGTATGTTTATCGATTCCTAAGGAAACAGCTCTTCGTAAAGAAGCATTTTTAAAAACTCCCTGAACATTAAAAGACAAGAAATTAACCTCAAGACTTGGAAGAACATCGATTTTGAGAGACTGACCTTCAAGTCGTTTAATACTTTCCGGAGGAACATCTATAGCAACATCAACATCACCCTGGAGTAAAGCTCTTTCTCGATCTTCACGCCGAGGATAAAAAGAAAAAACAACATTTTTAAATGCAGGAGTATCCCCCCAATAATTTGGAATAGCCTGAAAAATAAAAGATATATTTGGCTTGGTAGCCATGAATTTATATGGGCCAGTTCCACTTGGAGAAAAAGTAGATTTTGTTTCATATTCCTGAGGAATAATCAGAACAGTCGATATTCTCTGCAAAAGCAGTGGATCTGGTTTCTCTGTAAGAATATAAAAAACATTCCCAGGTCCAGCCTCAAGAGTAAGACCTTTTACAAGAGCTTTGAGATCGGAATTTTTATAATTTGCAGCCCGATTAAAACTTGCAATAACATCATCAACCGTAAGAACTGTTCCGTCATGGAATGTAACATTTGGACGAAGTTCAAATCTCCACTTCGTTAAAGACACTCGCCCCCACGAGAGAGCAAGCGCTGATCCGATCTTCAAGAAACGATCGGTTCGCACAAGTGGCTCATATACCTGAAGTGCAAGGGTTCTTGTTGGACGATCAAGTTTTGTAGGCTCAAGTGTATCAGGATAATTCACCAGGCCAATGCGAAGCTCTTTACTCGATTGAGACTGAACAGAAGCGTTATGTATCCCAAGCAAATCCGAAACGGCAACTCTAACTTGGGAAAATTGACTCGGGAAAAAGAGATACGCAACTGTCACAGACAGTGCGAATAAATACACAACAGCAAGAAATATATTTTTAGCGAGGCGAGGCCACTCCATTCAAGAATTTTTTATATGTATTTTTTTCTTATCATTATAGCATTTTTTTTGGCTTTTCGCAAAGCAGAATGCTTGATACAATCTACCCGCTAGCAAAAGACTACTAAAGCTGAAAACACCAACCGTCCTTGTAATTTCGCCCACAATTCAACCATGAAAGCTAAAAATATTCGAAATTTCTGTATTATCGCTCACATCGACCACGGAAAGTCCACCCTGGCCGACCGATTTCTCGAAATCACCAAAACCATCGAACAGCGCGATATGAAGCACGGTCAGATGCTCGATTCCATGGAACTAGAGCAAGAACGTGGAATTACCATCAAACTTGCACCAGTTCGTATGGAGTGGACATACACTGGAGACAAGCCGGAATTTCAGGGCGAAAAATTTATTCTCAATCTCATCGACACTCCGGGCCACGTCGACTTCGCTTATGAAGTTTCACGAAGTATTGCCGCCTGCGAAGGCGCCATTCTGGTCGTAGATGCAACACAAGGAATTCAGGCGCAAACACTCAGTAACTGTTACCTCGCAATCGATCACAATCTCTCAATGATTCCTGTCATTAACAAGATCGATCTTCCAGCGAGCGATCCAGAGAAGGTTATCAAAGAAATTGAAAATACGATTGGAATTGGTGGTGACGAAGTCATAGCTATTTCTGCAAAAAATGGAACCAATGTTGATGCCGTTCTGAATGCTATTATCGAACGTATTCCACCACCTGAAGAAACAGAAGAAGGTGGAGAATTAAAGGCGCTCATTTTTGATTCCACGTACGACACATACAAAGGAATTGTGACATATGTTCGTGTCATGTCGGGAGAAGCAAAGCGTGATGACAAAGTATATTTTCTTCACAATGGCCTCGAAGTAAATATTCTTGAAGTTGGCTTCTTTAAGCCAAAATATAGACCATCAGAAAAAATTTCTGCAGGAGAAATTGGATACATTATTACCGGAGTAAAACAAGTGAGTGATGCACGAGTTGGTGATACCGTCTGGGCGCGTGGCACCACAAAAAAAACCATCGAAGAAGCAACTCCTCTTCCTGGATACAAAATCGTTAAGCCATTCGTATTTGCAAGTATTTTTTGCGTTGATGGTGATGACTTTCCATTCCTTCGTGACGCTCTCGAAAAACTCAAACTCAACGACTCATCTCTCATCTACGAACCAGAACAATCTGGCGCACTCGGGAACGGCTTTCGTTGTGGCTTTCTCGGACTCCTCCATCTCGACATCGTTCAAGAACGTCTTGAGCGTGAGTACAATCTCAATCTCGTTGTCACCGCACCAAGCGTTTCATACAAAGTCCGACATAGTAACTCGATCGAAGAAATTATTTCAAACCCAGCTATGCTCCCCGACCCCTCCCGCATTGATGCACTCTACGAACCATGGATGAAAGTCGAAATTGTCACGCCAAAAGAATATCTCGGTAGCATCCTACAGCTTGTCCAGGATAAACGCGGAATCCAAAAAAACATCCAATATATTGACGAGGTCCGAGTCATCGTCAGTTCTGAAATCCCACTCGCATCGATCGTCATTGATTTTTACGATCGACTCAAAAGTGCAACAGCGGGTTATGCTTCAATGAATTACGAGTTTATCGACTATCGTGAAGGCGATCTCGTAAAAATGGATATTCTCGTCGCTGGAGAAAAGGTCGAAGCTCTTTCCATGATCATCCATCGCCGTGAAGCTCAGGGTATGGGTCAGGTCATGACCAAGAAGCTGAAGGAACTTATTCCAAAGATGCAATTCGAAATCCCAATCCAAGCTGCCATCGGTGGTAAAATCATCGCCCGAGAGACCATATCCGCTATGCGAAAAGATGTTACTGCAAAGCTGTATGGAGGTGACCGAACCCGAAAGGACAAACTCCTCAAGAAGCAGAAAGAAGGAAAAAAACGCATGAAAATGGTCGGACGCGTCGAAATTCCTCAGGAGGCATTCCTCGCGATCCTCAAAAAGGACTAAAACGACCTAAAACTCACGTTACCAAAACCACTCTCACCTCTTGAACCTGGGGCTGCTTTGTGCTATACTAAACAGAAGTCAAAAAACTCAAACAAACCTTATGCAGTTCAAAGTTCCACAAGACGTACAGCGCGCGGACACGATCGTCGGACCACTTACCTTCGTACAACTTATTATTTGTGCAGTGGGCGGCGGTATCACCTATGGAATCTACACATATCTTTCGAAAGATTACACCTGGCCAGTATGGATCATGCCAACACTCTTCTTCGGAGGACTCACGATCGCATTCGCATTTGTAAAAATTCATGACCTTACCTTTTTTCAATATCTGACAAGCATGTTTGTCTACTACTACCTTCCCCAGAAGCGAATCTGGATCAAGGGATCGGCAGAAGTCGCCACACCGCTCGAAGAACCAAAGACGAACAAAGTGAAAGACGCAGAAGATGCAAAAAAAGAACATCAAGAAGACACAATGAAAAAACTCGACTCGCTCGTACAGATTCTCGATAACAAAGGCATGACCAAAGATCCAAACAAACAATAAAATCTTTATTCCTCCCACGATATGGCAGACACAAGTACAAAAAATACCGTCGTAGACAGCAAAGGAGCAAAAACTCCAGGCATGGGAACACAAATCTATCTCCCATTTTCAGAGATTCATGACGATACGCTTATCTTGAAGAATGGCGGTATTCGTGCCGTTCTTCGAACAACCAGCATCAACTTCAACCTTAAGTCAGAAGAAGAGCAAAATGCGCTCAGTTTTGGATATCAGGCATTCTTGAACAGTCTTGAGTTTCCAATTCAAATCGTCGTAAAGTCTCGAAAGCTTGATGTCGACAAATATATCGATAGCCTCAAGGTAAAAGCAAAAGACCAGGGTAATCCCCTTCTTCAAAAACAAACATATGAGTACATCGACTTTGTCAGCCGACTCGTTGAGTACGCTGATATTATGTCAAAAGACTTTCTTGTAGTCGTTCCATACGATCCACCACGAGCTCAAACGATTAGTTTCGTCGAAAAGATGATGCAAATGATTCGAGGCAAAGACAGCTATTCTGAGGTCAAACAGCGACATGATGAGTTTGAATCACTCCACAAAGGCCTCGCTCAACGCATTCTCACCATTCAGGGTGGTCTCGAAAATCTCGGACTCAAAGTTCATCAACTCACGACTCAAGAACTCATCGAGCTCTTCTACAATACTTACAATCCTGTCGTCTCCCGAAACGAAAAGCTCAAAGACGCGAAGGAGTACAACATGGGGGAATAAGCTTCTATAAATATGAATCATCTATCAGGATCCGATGGACATATAGAAGGTACCAGTGCATTGGAAAAATGGGAGGCAGACTTAAATAAGAGATATGCCCGATTAACTCCAGCGCAAAAACAAAAATTCCCAGACTGCCAAAATGAGGCGGTACAATTAATAAAGGAATATATAGAGGGAAAAAGAAATTTTGAAAGTCTCACCCCCTCAGAAACTCGTGTTATTGATAAAATCAAGATTGCATACCTCAAATTTAAAGCAATGAATACAGGAAAAACCTTTGCAGGAAGACTACAAGATCCTCATGAAAACAGAATATACATAAATCTTATTCAACGCCTAGCATTCGAAATTCTTCTTAAACGCGAAGCCCAGCCAAACGAACAAACGGAGTACACGACCTTCCGGATAAAATCAGGAGAAACCCAAGAAGGCGTTTATTGGATCGAATACAACAATATCGCCGCAAAAAATCTAAAAGCATCAAAGAAATTCGAATGGGGAAAAGAAAGAATCTACTTTGATATTCCACTAGCAGACATGGAAAAGTTACGAGACCTAGTTATTAAAATTGCAGGCATGCACAAGATACCAGTTGGCTTTAAATATTTAGATGTCACAAAAACAGATAAAGTATATTTAAGGCCAAACGATGACGTTTCAAGATTTGTTGCCAACTTTGCTTCAGCTGAAGATGCAAAAAAATTCTACACAGCGCTTAACCAGAACCCTCAATACCAAGCAATGAGCTCTGACAGAAATCTTGATCATCATGGACACAATATTGATGGTGTAGCACACTATGCGAATGGTTTCCGGGAAAGAAGAGAGCCTCTAAAGCGAATTATTGAAAATGCAAAAAGAAACCAAGATGGAACATACTCATATCCATCGGTTGACGGTTCAAGACAAGTAACTATCAGTGAAAAGGAATACAGGGAGTTTGTATCCCAATTCAAAGCGTTGCCCGATCCAAAAAAGACCTGGGAAAGTATTAAATAAGCTATTCGGATACAATTAAAAATCACGGTCTTGGTAACGCCCTACTTTTCCTACAACATTGTGTAAGTATCATTGGCGAAGAGCGGCTTAACTTCTGTGTTCGGGATGGGAACAGGTGTACCCCACTCTCTAGAGTTACCAAGACCGTGACTTCTAATTATTCAAGAACAAGGGTGGACTTTCTGGTCCACTGGAAATTCGGATAACAAGACTTTACAAGTAAATGCTGTGTGAATCAATAAATTCTTAAGTGCTCTTTGTATACGATTGGCAATCATAGTGGCAACAAGTACCGCTTATAATTGCTTGTTAGTAAGAGAAAATAAAAAAGTTCGATCGCCTGTTAGTATTACTCGGCTGAACTCCTCGCGGAGCTTACACCTGTAACCTATCAACCTGGTAGTCTTCCAGGAGGCTAATTGAGAGATCTAATCTTAGGCATGGTTTCCCGCTTAGATGCCTTCAGCGGTTATCCGATCCGAACACAGCTACTCTGCCATGCCACTGATGTGACAACAGATATACTGGAGGTTCGTTCATCCCGGTCCTCTCGTACTAGGGACAAATTCCTGCAAATCTCTAACGATTGTGGAGGGTAGAGGCCAAACTGTCTCACGACGTTTTGAACCCAGCTCGCGTGCCGCTTTAATTGGCGAACAGCCAAACCCTTGGGAGCTTCTCCACCCCCAGGATGCGACGAGCCGACATCGAGGTGCCGAACCTGGTCGTCGATGTGAACTCTTGGACCAGACTAGCCTGTTATCCCCGGCGTAACTTTTATCCGTTGAGCGATAGTCCACCCACGTGGAACTACCGGATCACTAGTACCTACTTTCGTATCTGCTCGGCTTGTATGCCTTGCAGTTAAGCTGGCTTATGCACTTATACGACACTTTCGGTTTCCATCCGAAATTAGCCAACCTTTGTACGCCTCCGTTACTCTTTAGGAGGCATCCGCCCCAGATAAACTGCCTGCCAAACACTGTCTCCCTGGTTGATTAAAACCTAGAGGTTAGAGTCAAAATATAATAAGGGTGGTATCTCAACGGCCACTCTGCCTGAACCAAAATCCAGACTTCAAAGTGTCCCACCTATCCTGCGCAAATTATACCTCAAATCAATGCCAAGCTGCAGTAAAGCTGCACGGGGTCTTTTCGCCCTACCACAATGAGTCGGCATTTTTACCGACTTTGCAATTTCACCGGGACTCTTGTCGAGACAGTCATCAGAACCATTACGCTATTCGTGCGGGTCAGAACTTACCTGACAAGGAATTTCGCTACCTTAGGACCGTTATAGTTACGGCCGGCGTTCACCAGGGCTTAGATTCGGAGCGTTAACTCCTCCTCGTGACCTTCTGGCACTGGCCAAGCGTCAGCCCCTATACTTACCCTTACGGGTTTGCAGAGACCTGTGTTTTTGGTAAACAGTTGCCTGATGTCGTTAGCTGCGACTTCGCCGCTTCATGAAACATGAGCGAAAAAGTAAGGCTTATCCCGAAGTTACGCCTACTGTTTTGCCGAGTTCCTTAACAAGAGTTATCCCGTCCACCTTCGTATATTCTACTCGCCCACCGGAGTTGGTTTGCGGTACGGTAACATTATTTTCTCACTACCGAGGTTTTTCTTGGCGGATGAAGCGTAGAGACTCGATCAGACTTGCGTCCAACCATTCGACATCGTAGCTCGCGAATCTTGACGGATTTACCTATCAAGACATGGGCTTACTACTTATACGTGAATTCTTAACACGCTCTCATTATCCTTCCGCGTCCCCCCTGAGTTAGCGCCACCTTCAGGTCATTCGCATCAATTTTTCACCGAAGTGAAAAACCAACTTGAATAACTTATCCAGTATTGCTTTGGCGAAAATAACATTGTAAAGGAATATTAACCTGTTGTCCATCAGCTACGCTTTTCAGCCTGACCTTAGGACCGACTAACCCCAAGTCGATAACCGTGGCTTGGGAAACCTTAGGCATACGGTGTGAAAGATTTTCACTTTCATTTGGTTACTTATACCAACATTCTCACTTCATGCCGCTCCAGCCAATCTCGCGATTGACCTTCACTGCTGGCATGAACGCTCCTCTACCACTTAAATCAGTCGAAACTGATATAAATCCACATCTTCGGTTAAACGTTTGAGCCCCGTTATATTTTAGGCGCGCAATCGCATTGACCAGTGAGCTATTACGCTTTCTTTAAATGATGGCTGCTTCTAAGCCAACATCCTGGTTGTCTATGCGACTGTACATCCTTTACCACTAAACGTTTATTAGGGACCTTAGATGATGGTCTGGGCTGTTTCCCTCATGACGATGGCACTTCGCTGTCACCGTCTGACTCCTATTAATTCGCATAAAGTATTCGAAGTTTGCATCGGGTTGGTAAGCTTATTTCGCTCCCTAGCCGAAACAGTGCTCTACCCCTTTATGTTTCGAAAATAAGGCTAGCCCTAAAGCTATATCGAGGAGAACCAGCTATCGCCGAATTCGATAAGAATTTCTCTACAACTCACAGCTCATCCCAGAATCTTGCAACATTCTTGAGTTCGGTCCTCCATTCAACTTTCGTTGAACTTCAACCTGGCCATGAGTAGCTCATCCGGCTTCGGGTCTAGTGCATGGTACTAATCGGACTATTCATCCTCGCTTTCACTACGGCTCCGGGTAATACTCCCTTAACCTCGCACCATACAGCTAACTCGTTGGTTCGTTCTACAAAAAGCACCCCGTCACTGCATAAATGCAGCTCCGAGTCCATGTCAGCAAAGAATTTCAGGATCTATTTCACTCCCCTCACAGGGGTTCTTTTCACCATTCCCTCACGGTACTATCCGCTATCGATCACCAAATCTGTTTAGCCTTGGAGAGTGGTCTCCCCAGATTCAAACCGGATTACACGTGTCCGATCCTACTCAGGATACTTCTAGGTAATACATTCTTTTCAATTACGGGACTGTAACCCTCTATGGTCAGCCTTTCCAGACTGTTCTTCTAAAAATGTATATTCCACATTGAAGTCCTACAACCCTCTTCTATCGAAATAGAAAAGTTTGGGCTTATCCCCGTTCGCTCGCCACTACTAGGGGAATCTCTGTTGATTTCTTTTCCGCAGGTACTAAGATGTTTCAGTTCTCTGCGTGTTCTCCACACCTACTTAATAGGTGGGTCTCCCAACATTACTTGGAAGGGGTTCCCCCATTCGGAAATCTCCGGGTCAAAGCTTACAAGCAGCTCACCGAAGCTTATCGCAGCTAGTCGCGTCCTTCATCGAAATTTGGTGTCAGGGCATCCATTCTTTGCCTTATAGTAACTTTTATCTTTAATTCTCTATAACAAGCAATTACAAGAGTAATTGTTGTTTATGAGAGATCACCGTATACATTAGAGTATACTTAAGTTTTTATTGTTCCAGTAAAATTGCATTTCATTGCTATTTTGCTTTACATTGCATTGTTATTGTTATCCGAATTTTCAATGGACAAAAAAAAGTGTGCTTCTCGCACACTCTCCTACTCAAGACGATACGTAATGGCGGTTAGCCGAAAGTATGTTTTGAAGAGAAGACTATGCGTTGGTGTGTTTGAGAGATCAAATGTACCAATTCGTTGCGTGAAGTTAGGATCACGTGCTGGGACATATTAGTCACAGGCGGCTTAAGCGTCAAGAGAATTTTAAGAAAAGTTATTAAATGGAGTTTTTGGCTATACAAAGCTAAAAATAGCCTACTTTGCACCAAAGATTTGCCCAAGTGGACCAGTTAATATTTCTTGGAGAGTTCCAAAAGCATACATGAGTGACAAAATAAAGGTCAACAAAGCCAAAAGAAGGACGAACGTATATGTACCACCAGGTCCAAAAAAACTCTCCGCAAAGCTGACAGGACCAATAAGATCCCCCACCTGACGACGATACTTAACAAGCAAAAGAGCAGCTGGTAAACCTAATAAAATTGCAAGAACTCGATCCATAGAATTGAGAGATGAGGATGATAAAAAGAGGAAACGCTTAAAAAGTATATCTTAAGACATAGATAAAGGTAATACGGAAAAGAAAGTGACAACATGAAATTGTTACTAAACTTATTCCTGGTGGGCGATCCTGGACTTGAACCAGGGACCTCAGTCTTATCAGGACTGCGCTCTAACCACCTGAGCTAATCGCCCGCATTGTATAGAAAACGCCGTTTGAAACTTAAAAACGGCAAGCAATAAAGTAGTTGAAAAGCAGGCGGAAGTCAAATTCTAAAATCACAATTCGATTACCTATTTATTTGCCTGTTAGACTTTTTAAAAGCTGATTGTTATACTTCAAGACGACTCAGTTGAAAAACGAACAGTCGCATTTTAACCTCACTTACATATGTCTAAAGAAAGCCATTCTGGCTCGATGCTCATCGCTGTTGTGATTCTTGCATTGCTCATTGCAGCAGCTGCATATCTATTTTTCGAAAGAAGGGGCGGATTTTCTGTAGGTGACCAAGTGTATGGAGAGTGGACAACAAAAGTCTGGTATCCAGGAAAAATCAATAAAACATGCGAAAAAGGATTTAATATCATATACAACGATGGGGATGAAAAATGTCTTTCAAAAGAAGAACTCATCATGGATACAATTCCGGGAAGTGCAGAAATTAAGGCGGGAAATAAAGTCATTGCTCAATACATGAATGGACCATTTTACGAAGCGACGGTCATTGGAATTCATGAAGATAGATGCCAAGTTGCGTACGCATTCGACAAACAAGTTGCAACAAAAAAACTCAGCGAAGTTAGAATTGCAAAGGAATAAAAAAGATTAGATTTGGTGGAGATGATGGGACTTGAACCCACGACCCCCGTCATGCCATGACGATGCTCTAGCCAACTGAGCTACATCCCCACAAAAAAATCCTATTTTCGAACAGAAATAGTAAAGAGGTTTTGATAGAGAATTGCAACCTGAAAAGTATTTTTAGAATGATTCGATTCGAGAAGCTAAAAGTGTAACAGCTGAGAGCGCTGCTGTTTCGGAGCGAAGAACGCGCTTACCAAGCGTAACAGTAAATGCGCCAGCTCTTTTTGCGATATCAACTTCTTTGTCATCAAATCCCCCTTCAGGTCCGATACAAATAGCTATCGGCTTAACAGGATCTACAGTGAGATCAGAAATTTTTCCATCGACAACAAAGTGCGGAACAAAAAGTTCAATCTCTTTTTTCGTAATGCGATCAAGTTTCAAAAACTTTTCAAAAGAAATAGCATCATGCAAAACCGGAACGGTCGCACGTCCACACTGTTCAGCTGCCTCAATAAGAATGCGATGCAAGCGATCAATTTTATGAAGTGACTCACGTTCCGTTCGTCGCGTAATAATCGGGTAGAACTCAGAAACACCGAGCTCAGTCCCCTTTTGCAAAACCCACTCAAATTTTTCAGGATTTTTCAAAATGCTTTGAGCAAGAATGATTCCTGGGCGAAGTTCGTTATCACACACTCGAGAAGAAGAAACTTTTCCCTCAATTGCTTTTGAGCCAATCGCTGTAATTTCACCTGTGTACTCACTTCCATTTCCATTAAAGAGAATAACCTTTTCTCCAACCTGAAAACGTAAAACTTTTTTCCATTGATGCGTAATTTCTTCCGAAGAAATAATAAAAGATCGATCGTCGACAAAATCTTGCTCTCTAATAAAAAACCTATGAATGCTCATATATTTTATTGAAACAGATAACCAATGTAATAACCAAGAAGCGCAGATACAATGCCAATAATGGCTAGCTGAAGACCGCTCTTCCACCAAGACCCTACAGTAATTTTCGCCTTATAAGCACCAGCTGCGAAGAGAGTAAGTGCCGAAATAACAACGGAAATAATAATACTATTGTGAATCGAGAAGAAAAAGAACGGAGAAAGCGGAATAAGAGATCCGATCATCGCAGCAACACCCACGATAAGAGCAGATTTAAGTGCGCCTTCACGAGTAGCAGGCGAAAGTCGAAGTTCTTCAAGCATCATAACCTCAACCCAACGTTCTTTATCGGAAGTAATTTTTGTGACGATCTGATCAAGAAGTTTTCCCTGGAATCCACGGGCACGATAAATATTTCGAATTTCCTCAATCTCATCTTGAGGATTCTTTTCAATAAGCTCGGCCTCATGAACCTTCTCGCTTTCATAATATTCAACATAAGCGAGCGTTGAAGTATAAGCGACCGCCGCCATCGAGATCGACTCAGCAAAAGCAGCCGCAAGTCCACCTGCAAGAATAATACGAATCTCACTCGTAGCGGCAGCGACACCCAAGATAACTCCAAGTACATTTACCAATCCATCCTGACCGCCAAGAATCATGTCCTTGAGCATAGCTGCGATTTTTCTCATAAGAAAAATATAACAAAAAAAACAATGTAATCATAGATACATTATTTAGAATACAATCTGGTGGAGATGACGGGACTTGAACCCACAACCCCCTGCTTGCAAAGCAGGTGCTCTAGCCAATTGAGCTACATCCCCACGCGGTAAGAAATATGTTTTCAAAAGAAAAAGCCCATAAAGGGCTTTTCACAGCCTTTTCGGCATTTTAACATCCAGAATGTAGTAGAGAAGCCTAGTGACAACCCTTTATCCGAAGATAAAAGGTCGACCTATCCAAATCCCCGAAGGGAGATGGACTATTTCCTCTGTAAAAGAGGTATTCCATCCGCAGGTTCTCCTACGGATACCTTGTTACGACTTAGCTCCAGTCAGAAGTTTCACCCTAGGCCGCAAATGCGGACTTCAGATGCCCCTTCCTTCCATAGCTTGACGGGCGGTGAGTACAAAGCCCAGGAACATATTCAACGCGCCATCGCTGATACGCGTTTACTAGCGAATCCAGCTTCATGAGGGCGAGTTGCAGCCCTCAATCCGAACTTAGATCGATTTTTTAGGATTTGCTTCGGATTACTCCTTTGCTCCCTATTGTGTCGACCATTGTAGCACCTGTGTTGCCCAGGGCATAAGGGCCATGCTGATTTGACGTCATCCCCACCTTCCTCCCCGTTGGCCGGGGCAGTCTCATGTGAATATTTAACACATGACGAGGGTTGCGCTCGTTAACGGACTTAACCGTACACCTCAAGGCACGAGCTGACGACAACCATGCAGCACCTGTCTTAGAGTTCCTTGCGGCACTCTCTCCTTTCGGAAAGATTCTCTAGATGTCAAGCCCTGGTAAGGTTCCTCGTTTGTTATCGAATTAAACCAGATGCTCCTCCGCTTGTGTGGGCTCCCGTCTATTCCTTTGAGTTTTAGTCTTGCGACCGTACTACCCAGGCGGATTACTTAATGCGTTTGCGACGGCACAGATTCAGGTCGAGCCGAACCTACACCTAGTAATCATAGTTTAGGGCGTGGACTACAAGGGTATCTAATCCTTTTCGCTCCCCACGCTTTCGTTCATAAGTGTCAGAAACTGGCCAGCAAGCTGCTTTCGCTTTTGGTGTTCCTTTGCGTATCAACGGATTTTACCCCTACACGCAAAATTCCACTTGCCCCTCCAGATCTCGAGTTTTTCAGTATCAATTACCGGACTGAAGTTAAGCTTCAGGCTTTGACATTTGACTTAAAAAACCACCTGAGAACACTTTACGCCCAATGATTCCGGATAACGCTTGCACCCTCCGTCTTACCGCGGCTGCTGGCACGGAGTTAGCCGGTGCTTATTCCTGAAGTACAATCAGAATTTTTCCTTCAGAAAAGAACTTTACGATCTTCCGACCTTCATCGTTCACGCGGTGTCGCTTCGTCAGGGTTTCCCCCATTGCGAAAGATTCCTTACTGCTGCCTCCCGTAGGAGTGGGAACCGTGTCTCAGTTTCCCTGTGACTGATCATCCTCTCAGACCAGTTAACCGTCATAGCCTTGGTGAGCTATTACCTCACCAACTAGCTGATAGTGCGCAGGCCATTCCCGAAGCGCATTGCTGCTTTAATCTTGCGATCATATGCGGTATTAACCCGTATTTCTACGGGGTATCCCTCACTTCGGGGCATGTACCAACGTGTTACTCACCCGTTTGCCACTGCCCTTGCGAGCCGTTCGACTTGCATGTATTAGACACACCGCCAGCGTTAATCCTGAGCCAGGATCAAACTCTCCAAAAAATTAGTTTATACTCGGGATCCATATAAATATGGGGACCAGAGTTTTATTTTAAGATTGTGTCTCTAGTTTCTCTACTACATCTGAATGTTAAAGGACGCGAAAAATTTGCAACCCATAAAGCTAAATAAGCTTCAAGAGCAGAGGCATTGTATTCAAATGCCTCGACCGAGTCAAGGACATTTTCAAAGAAATTCAAATAATGTAGAATTATGCCATCAATGAACCATAAACAGCTATCAATTCCGAACCCTGTGCTTTGCGTGGCAGCCGTAAAATATGCAACTCAATCTGAAATTGAATCTATTATAAAGGATGGATTTCTGAATTTGGGGTGGAGTACCGTTCAGCAATTTCGGAAAATTCACGGAAATCTACCCTCGACATGTCATCATCATTTTATTGGGCACCTACAAAAAAATAAGGTAAACCAACTTATGGAGTTGGATGTAGATCTCATACATAGTGTCGATAATATCGAACTTTTGGAAAAAATAGATACTGCAGCCAGGGCGAAAGGTAAGATTCAAAACGTACTTCTTCAGGTAAAAACCGATTTTACAAAAAAAGATGGATTTTCGTATGAAGAGATTGAAAAGGCATTTCCTACTCTTATAAGTAAGCATTCGATCTGTATACGAGGACTCATGACCATTCCGCCAGCAACAGATGATCCAGAAAAAAATCGACCTATATATAAGGAGATGAAGAATTTCCAAAATGCTCTCGAGAAAAAATATGGAGTGCCGCTTCCCTATCTCTCTATGGGAATGAGCGATGACTACAAGATCGCTATCGAAGAAGGAGCAACCATAGTTCGTCTTGGACGAATACTTTTCACAGTGGTATAATCACTTCGTTTCGACTACGACTCGAACCTCATTTATTTCCTCATTTTTAATCTATGGCATTCGATCCTTTCCTGATTCCAAAAATCAGCAACATTCTTGTTCCAACGGTTATTGAAAAAACAAGCTCTGGTGAGCGTGTCTATGATATCTACTCACTTCTTCTCAAAGAGCGAATTGTTTTTTTGGGAACCGCTATCGATGATAACGTTGCAAATACGATCATTGCGCAGCTCCTCTTTCTTGAAAAAGAAAATCCAAAGAAGGACATTACGATGTACATTCAGAGTCCTGGTGGTCACGTAACGGCTGGTCTCGCTATCTACGACACGATGCAATCAATCGGACCAGATGTTCAGACGGTCTGCGTTGGACTTGCTGCATCAATGGGATCGATCATGCTCGCAGGTGGAACCGCTGGAAAGCGATATGCTCTTCCGAACTCCGAAGTTATGATTCATCAGCCACTTGGCGGAACTGAAGGCCAGGCAAGCGATATTAGAATTCATGCCGATCATATTATTAGGACAAAGGATCGTTTGAACGGTATTCTCGCACATCACACCGGTCAGCCAATTAGTGTCATCGAAAAAGACACCGACCGTGATAACTTCATGACGGCTGAACAGGCACTCAAATACGGCCTCATCGATCATATCGTGAAGCCTACAAAGAAAGGAGAGAAGCGAGGATAAAAGGAAATGAGGAATAGGTCGACGAAGCAATTAAGATAACGCGACTTACTTCTCCTCCTTTACGACCTTCGAAACAGCATACTCAATAATAGCTCGAGCAACGTCACGTCCTGTGACCTCCTCGAGCTTTTTGAAACCAGGGTTCGCATTTACTTCGAGAATGAGTGGACCTTTGTTCGAACGAACGAGATCGACACCACTCACCTCAAGACCAAGGACCTCAGTAGCACGAATAGCATTCTCGGCTTCTTCGGGAGTAACTTCAATTTTTTCGCCCGCGCCGCCAAGTTCAATATTTGATCGGAACTCCCCCTTAGAGGCGGCGCGCATCATCGTCGCAACCACCTTTCTCCCAACCACAAACAATCGAATATCCCTTCCCTTCGACTCTTTAATATATTCTTGGATCAATGCGATATTAATTTCATACGCAGTCCATAGGGCATCAAGAGAAGATGCGAGCGCTCGTTTACTCTCAGCGATCACAACACCACTTCCATACGAACCGAATGGCGTCTTCATGATAACCGGAAATCCCCCAACCTGCTTAATAGCCCAGTCGAGATACTTCTGGCTTCGCAAGACAATCGTCTTCGGAACACCAATACCATGGTGATTCAAAACCTGCATCGTATGAAGTTTATTCTTTGCACGATTAATAGGCCTCGATCGATTAACAACCGGAATACCCATCAGCTCAAACTGTTTTACAATAGCAGTATGAAGCTCGACATTTTTCAAAACAGAAACACGAGGAATAATAACATCAAATTTTGGGAATGGTTTTCCCTCATGAAGAACAGAAGGATGATCCCCGTCATACACCAACTGACATCGAGAAACTCGAATAATCCGAGCCTGATGACCAAGTTCCCGAGCCGCCTTTACAAGTCGAAGCTCCTCTGTGCTCGAACGTTTACTGCCCGGATAGTACGACAAAATACCAATTCTCATAGTAGCGGTATCTTAGGTCGAATAAGCGCAAAGATCAAGGTGTTAACAAATCTAAGCCAATTAGGGTCTTTTTAAAATTAACAGGAGGAAAAATATAGTCTACAATACAAAATGTACGTTAACAATATACCCCCTCACTTTTTATTATGTTGATACGCAATAAAAAAATAATCGCTCCGCTATTATCGACCATCCTCATTCTTTCAACAGGATGTTCTTTTGGGGGAAGCACAACATCGACGACGACAGCTGGAACAGGAGTAGAAGAATCTGTTCTTCAGACACTCACAAATGATGAGTTCCAGATTACACTTCCAAAAGCATGGACCACTATCAAACAAAGTGAATTCACAAGCGATATTCCAAGAAATGCCGTCATGGTTTTTCAGGCAAATCGAAAAAATGAAGTTTTTCTCACGAATGTAAACATTGTAAAAAACAATCTCAGCCAGACAATCAGCTCTCTTGATTATGGAAAAATTGTCGCAGCAAACCAGAAAAATACATTACAAAACTTCGTAGAAAAAAGCCGTGATGAAATTGATACAACCATCAAGGGTAATAAAGATAAAGTGCTACGAATCAAGTTTGAAGGCAAGCGAACAACTACAGATCCGCTTGTAACCTTCATTCAGACATATTACGTTGTCGATCGAACAGTATATATTGTAACAGGATCATACGCCTCAGCCGAAGACCCTTCGGTACAAAAAGAGGCCGACAACATCGTTCAATCATTCTCTGTTAAGTAAGATCTAACGTTATCAAGATGCCACCTATTATGATGTCCTCGGTACTCGAAAAACGAATTCAACTTCTTGAAGACGTCTACGAGCTCCAATTTAAACTCGTGAATCCTACGGAAATTACTTTTCGCGCAGGGCAGTTCGTCAATATTCGCGTCGATGATGGAAATCCAAAAATACTCTTCCGATCATACTCAATTATGTCGCCTCCTTACGAAAAAGATCGAGTCAGAACATGTATCAAAGTTGTCCCAGGCGGACGCGCAACCACATGGCTCTCAACGGTAAATGAAGGATCTCCTATCACACTTATGGGCCCACTCGGAATTTTCAAATTCAACGAAAACGCCGATAAAAAGACTATCTTCGTGGCAACAGGAACGGGCATCACGCCACTCATCTGCATGCTCAACGACCAGCTCGAAAAAGGAAATAACAAACCATTCCACCTCATCTGGGGATTCCGCTTCGAAAAAGATATTTTCTACACCGAACTTCTCGAAGAAATTACAAAAAAATATCCAAACTTTACATATACCGTTACGCTTTCTCGCCCAGAAGACTCATGGACAGGAAGTTGTGGTCGCGTCACGGAATGGATTGAAAATAACATTACCGAACCGCTCAACACGCAAGTCTATATCTGTGGCGTCGGAGATATGGTTCTAGATACCGCAGCCATTTGCGAAAAAATCGGTATGCCAAAAGAAGATATTCATTTCGAGAGGTACGACTAAACACTCCTACTATACGAAACCGCCTTCGACAAATTTTCTTTTGTCGGAGTCATTCGTGAAATAAGCAAACTCGTAATCTCATCAAGAGGCTGGGCATTAAACTCAGAAACTCGAGTATGTTTGCGATCCACTTCGGGACCAATAAGAATAAATTCCTGTACAGAAGGAGTTCTTTCGAAATCTTCTGTCCAATCCTGATTTGCAGGCATCCATGAAGCAATAACAAGCTGTGGTTCATAAAAAACTACCGCATCTTTTGCAGATATTTTTTCTACGTGAACAAGAGGTCTATACTCAAAAGCGCCTGAGTCGGTAGCAAACATCTGAAAAGCATCAGGTCGAAGTTCACGAAGTTTTAGCTGAAGAAAATGAGCAAGTCGCCCATCGCCCGCCCCAACCTCAAGAATTCTTACAGGTGATTCCGCAGAAGCACCTAGAAATCGATCGCAAATATATCGAGCTAACGCATCGACCACTTCCCTACTCCAAAGTTCATAAATAGGTCGATGAATATCATGGGTCAAAAGCCGCATCCACTGATCAGTATCATCGGAGAACATCTGAAGCTCAGCGTGCGAAGGCAAGTACATCGGATCAACAAGCTTTTTAAAAAGAAGACCGAGAGTTCGGTGATGCTCTTTTCGTATTCGTCGCTGGCGAAGCCAGTTTCCCAAAGAACCCATAGAGATGAATTATACATTCCAATCAGTAACTTCCGTAACCTTCCCGGGAATATGCTCAAAAAGTTTTTTCAAATCGCCGCCACGCGCCTGCACCGTCTTGGTAGAAAAAAGCGGACTAAACAAAAGCCACTCCTGATCAAAAACTCCGGTATCAACATAGAGATCATATTGCGGATCAAATCCAAAAGGATAGGCACATCCCGGCTCTGCGCCGAAATGCTCAAAGAGCTCCTCTTTCAAGGCGAGTCGAACCTTCTTCGCACCAAGAACTTCTTTAATTCGATCAAAGCTCACCTTTTGACCTTGAAGCGTGACATATACGATAAATCGATCATCCACCTTCATCACCATACACTTACTCTCCGTTCCAACAAAACCCGCCTCCTGCTGAACCGCAGCAAGATCCTCATAGGTCAACGCCGTCCGATGTGAAAACAACTTATACTCAACTCCGCTCGAATCGAGGAGATGGATAATATTTTCGTAAATTTTTTGTGAATCAACCATAAAAAAATTGTGGTGCCGAGAGTGGGACTCGAACCCACACATCCTTACGGATAAGAGATTTTAAGTCTCTCGTGTATACCATTTCACCATCCCGGCAGGGAAAGCGGAGACATTATGGAGAATTTTCTCCCGGAGTACAAATAAAAAACCTTGGCAAGAAAGGTTTTCTCCGAAGAGAGTCTGGTGGGCCCGGCGCGGCTCGAACGCGCGACCAATTGCTTAAGAGGCAACTGCTCTACCAACTGAGCTACGGACCCACGATATTTCAAATACAGAATTTCAAGCGGAGAAAAAGTACCACTTTCTTGCTTCCGTTTCAAGCACTTCTCTACTATCATGGAAGCCATGGAGAAACGAAAGCCAAAAATATTACTTTTCACAGACACAAAACAGCTTGGTGGAGCCGAAAACCACATGCTGTCGATCTTTAAATTTTACGATCGCCAAGGATATGAGCTGTCCTTAGCTTGCTCTTCAGACCCAGCCCTAGACACCTGGTGTAAGAAGATCAAGGATATGACGGTAACCGTTCATCGACTCAAAAACCGCCACAAGCATCACCCCGGCCAGTACTTCGAACTCAAAAAACTGATCCAAAAAGAAGGTATCAACCTCATGCACATTCACGTCTGGAATCCCGCCAGTGGCCGATATGGCTTCTTGGCAGCAAAAAATGCAGGAATTCCGTACATATTTACCGAACACGATCCATTCCAACTCTCTTCAATCAAAAACTGGCTCAAGAAAAAACTCATCAAAGATGCTAGCCGGGTCATTGCAGTTTCCGAAAAAAACAAACAGCTCCTCTCGCAGCTCTATCCATTTTTGAAGTCAAAAATCATCACGATTCATAACGGCATCGACACGACCTGGTTTGAATCACAACTTCTTTCATTTTCACTCACCGACCGCGAAGAGTTTCGAAAAGATGAGTTTACAACGGACGGAGAAACGCCAATCGCCACCTGCATCGCAGAACTTCATCCAAGAAAAGGAATTATCTATCTCCTCGAGGCGGCAAAACTTTTCAAAGAAGAGGGAGGAAATATTAAATTCATTATCGTCGGAAGTGGTGACGAAAAAAAACACTACGAAGATTTTATCAAGAAAAACGAACTCGAAGATTATGTAAAACTTCTCGGTCGTCGTCACGACATTCCGCAGATTCTCAAAAGTAGCGATGTCTTCGTATTACCAAGTCTCAATGAGGCTTTTGGGCTTGTTCTTCTTGAGGCGATGATGGCGAAGCTTCCAATTGTCGCAACGAATAATGGCGGTATTCCCGAGATCGTAAAAGACGGAGAAAACGGCATACTCGTACCAACAAAAAACCCTAAAGCC
Source organism: Candidatus Peregrinibacteria bacterium (assembly GCA_037447365.1). GTDB lineage: Bacteria > Patescibacteriota > Gracilibacteria > UBA1369 > UBA12463 > CALREA01. The sequence continues at coordinate 56,469 of JBBIGU010000003.1, forward strand.
ATTAAGAAAGCGATCGAAAAAATTCTCGCCTCAAAAGAACTCCGCAAGAAAATGTCAGAAAAAAGTTATGAAAATGTTAGAGAACTGTATGAAGTGAAGGATATGGTGAAAAAGACAGAAGCTATATATCGTAATATCTTGAAGATATGAAACTCAGAACCATATACGTATGCAAAAGTTGCCAGTATGAAAATCCAAAATGGCTCGGACGATGCCCAGAGTGTCAGTCGTGGGAAAGTTTCGTAGAAGATGTCGTCAATGTCGGAAAGCCTGAAAACGAAGGAAAAAATGCGGCAAGACAAGTTCAAAAACACTTACCGGCAAGTAAACGCAATGCACTTAGCACCTTTCCTAATCCAAAAAATCGTCTATCAACGAAGATGAGCGAACTCGATCTACTCCTCGGTGGTGGAATCGTTGAAGGAAGCTTAACGCTTCTTTCAGGTGAACCTGGAATCGGAAAGTCGACACTCACACTTCAGATATGTGGCAACATCGCACAGCAAAATAAATCAGTTCTCTACCTTTCAGGCGAGGAATCTGTTGAGCAAATTGCGCTGCGAGCACATCGACTTGGAATCACCTCAGAACACATTCAAATTCAAACGGAAAACAATCTCGAGCATATTCTTACAAGTATCGAAGATATGAAGCCCAACTTCGTCGTTGTCGACTCGGTACAAGTTCTTTCATCCCAAGAAATGGCAGGAACCGCAGGATCGGTCAGCCAAGTTCGTTTCTGTACAGAAGCGCTCATGCACGCCGCAAAACTTTGGAACAGACCGATTCTCCTAATCGGCCATGTCACCAAAGAAGGAACGCTCGCCGGCCCACGAACACTCGAGCATCTTGTCGACACCGTTCTCTATATCGAAGGTGATCGTTATCATAACTTGCGACTCGTTCGCAGTACAAAAAATCGCTTCGGGTCCACGAACGAAGTTGCGGTATTTGAAATGGAAGAAAAGGGCTTACGAGAAATCTCTAATCCATCCGAACTTTTTCTCAATGGAAGAAATCTCGAGGCGGTTGGATCGTGTCTTACGGCCATGATTGAAGGAACGAGACCTTTTATTATTGAGATTCAAGCACTCACCTCAGTCACGAATTTTGGCTATCCAAAGCGGTCAACAAACGGTTTCGACACGAACCGACTCCAGATGATTATCGCCGTTCTCCAAGAACACGCCAATCTCAATCTGAGCAATCAAGACGTCTATGTAAATGTTGTAGGAGGAATGAATATCGAAGAACCTGCAGCAGATCTCGCAGTCGCTCTCGCAATCGCCTCCGCCTACCGAAAAAAACCACTCTCATCATCATCTGTGGCTGTCGGAGAGATCGGACTCTCTGGGGAAATTAGAAACGTCACGCAAATCGACAAGCGTCTCAAAGAAGCAACAAAACTCGGATTCACCGATATTATTTCTCCAGCAAAATTCAAAAATCTCGCTGAGTGCATCGGAAAAGCTCTCAATCAGAAATTCCCAAAAAGCGCTTAGCATTCATCATCGTTAACTCGGCTAACGCATCAAACGAAACTCCCCTCACCTGCGCGAGAGATTTTGCCGTCTCTGAAATAAACATCGGTTCATTTCGCTGACCACGATGAATTTGCGGCGCGAGGTATGGTGCATCAGTTTCAATCAACAGCCGATCAGCAGGGACCATATAGGCCACCTGGCGCAACTCTTCGTTCTTCGGATACGTCACAACTCCACTAAGAGAAATCATGTGTCCTGCGGGCATTTTTAGGATCTCTTCAGCGTACGCACGATCCTGGGAAAAACAGTGCATAATACATCGAACCTTCGGGAACTCTTTCAAAATCATAAGCATATCATCAGCCGCATCACGCGTATGAATCGAAACAGGCAACCCCGCCTCCTGCGCAAGCATCATATGTCGACGAAGTGAGCTCAA
>JBBIGU010000004.1:0-56917 GCA_037447365.1 Candidatus Peregrinibacteria bacterium
AGCACCATGTGCGGCATCTGGTGCTGCATGTGCGGCCTCTGCTGGTTTTGCATGTGCGGCCTCGGTGAATTTTTTATCGATAGCGGCCTCGATATCGTGATCGCCGTGTGCAGCATCTTTAAATGACTTTTGAAGAGCAGCATCTTTTGCCTCTTCTGGAGAGAGGTGGAGTTTTTCAATAATTGCCTTTCTTCCCGCCGCATCGTGGGCAGCCTGAAATTCAACCAACACTTCTTTTGCTGGCTTCGCAGGTTTTGCTGCCTCGGCTACTGCAGCATGCGTTGCATCTGCAGCACCTGCAACAGTTGCATCTTTTTTTGGTGCCTCTTTAGCGACTTCCGGAGCGGTTGCCTTAGCTGCTTCTGCTGGTGCACTCATAGGTGTTTTTTACTATATTTTTATTATAACATAAAATTATTCTTATGTAAACTACTCCTTTAATGAACCATTGGCTTTCTTAGGCAATAAGATCGCTGCTCTCAAGCGCTTGTGTAAATTGCTCTAATATTTCAGGTAATTGGCCTAAATTAGCTTGGCTTATCGACTCCTCAGTTTGCATCCAAAGATGAGAAACATGCCCATGCCGATGCTGCTCATTTTTGCAATATCGATTTACCTTATTCGCAACAATTCTATAGCACAACTTAATTCTTCCGCCTGCTTCTACGCGTTTCCGCATATTCGGGTCATCGATCAAGCTGTATATTGGATTACTATCGTATATTGAAATAGCCCTGAGATGAAACTCCCTACAAAGCTGCTTCACTTTTTCAGAGTCTAGATATGCCATATATTCTTTCATGGCCATAATGTCCTCTCTAATACTGCCCGCAAGCTCCGTGGGTGTTTGTTCCCCTAGTATCATTATCTTTGCTGCCCTCAAAACACGTTCAACTTTATTCATAGAGGCCATTCTAACAAAACCATGCCATCAATCAATGCTTTTGCCTCCTGTTATCCATTAATGTTATTAAGAATACTTTTTACAAAGTCACCAATAATAGGCGTAAACTCAACTTGCTTGAGCAGGAAGATAAAAAATGCGACGAGAAGGGATGCACCAAGAACAGAACCAAATCCTACTAGTAGACCGTGAACAAATGAATAAAAGAAAAATTGCTTACGATTTCGGAGTGCCGCAAATGGCTGCATCTTTTCAATATCACGAATAGCGATAGCAAGCTGTGATACTTCTTTTGCAAGCTTTGTTTCTACACCAATATGTTTTATTTCTTTTTCTGAAGAGAGTATTTTCATTATAAAAGTTGTGAGGATTTTGTGTAGTTATTGTATGGCAGATAGGTGGGTGTGGCAATTTATACAAAATAAGATTATTATTGTTTCTATGAAAATATATACAAAACGTGGCGACAAGGGTGAGACCGATTTGTTTGGCGGAAAGCGTGTGTCTAAGGATACTCTGCGCATAGAAACGATTGGAATGATTGATGAACTTAACTCGTCCGTTGGAGTTGTCGTCGCAATGAGTCCTGAAAAAAATATTTCTGAGTTACTTACCGAAATTCAAAAAGATTTATTTGTCCTTGGTGCCGACCTCGCAACTCCAGAAAAACAATCCGTTCGCGGACATGACGACGTGCCGCGCGTAAGTGATGCGCGCATTACATTTTTCGAGCAAGTGATGGATGACCTCGATAGTGAACTTGAACCAATGACCGCCTTTATTTTGCCTGGTGGATGCCAAACTGGGGCACAGCTTCATGTCTGCAGAAGTGTATGTCGTCGCGCTGAGCGCGTCTGTGTTGCACTTATGAAAGAAGAGCCTGCCGCAGCAATGAGCGTCAAATTTCTCAATCGATTATCCGATGTATTTTTCGTTTTAGCGCGATACGAAAATCTCAAGAAGGGGAGTGGAGAGACGAAGTGGATGCCAGACTAATTCTGCGCATACCAATCTTGTGGGTCGACACCTGTTACGGTTTCGCCACCTTTGACTGTTACAGCTATTGGCGCATGTGATGGGCATCCATATTTGTTACCACATGTTACGAATTCTGAATAATATGCCCTGTAACTTGGAGTGAAGTCGGCAAATTTTTCAGCAAATCTTTCATACACATGATATGTGCCAATTGGTAATTCCATCTTGTATCCCTCTCCGTACATATACTTTGAGCTTGTAATTCGCTCTTTGGTGCATGACTCAACTTTTGATTTTGTATTTTCTGCACATACCATGACTCCCGGTGGAATCATTTCGCTTGGATATGACATTGAACCCTCAATGAATCCTGTTGTTTTTACAACCACTGGTTCAGAAGCAGATTTTTCTGCAGGTTTCTCAGCTGGCTTCTCTTCTTGTTTTTCGGCTGGAATAGGATTTTTTTGAGCTGGTACTTGTGCTGCTTGCTGAGCACAGCCGCTTAAAAGAAGTCCTGCAATGCATGATGCTATGAGAATTTTTTTCATATTGAAATATAAGAGGTTTAACTTGGATACATTGTACTCCAACTATATCTCCTGTGTCATCTGCTGAATCGCCCACTGCGCATGCTTTGCAATCATCGCATCATCAGATTGTGCCAGATTTTTGAGCTGAGGAAGAAGCTCTTTGAGTTTGAGGTTTCCCGCTACGATACAAGCATTCCTGATGAGACCACGTCGTTTGGTGCGCATTATGGGAGTTCCTGCGAAGAGACTTGTAAATTCTTCGTCGGTCTCAATGGAAAGAATGTGTGCAAGTGAGAGATTTTGTATCCCGATGGGGATATTATTAAAATCTTCGACACGAGTAGATTTTGCACGAACATTGTGTGGACAGATGTCCTGACAGAGGTCACATCCGAATAACCAGTTGCCAATTTTTGGACGAAGTTCTTCTGGAATTGCGCCGCGATTTTCAATCGTGAGATACGAAATACAGAGATTTGAGTCGATCGTCTTATCTGATTTTATGGCTTTTGTAGGGCAAATATTGATACATCGCGTACAACTTCCGCACTTGCCTTCCCATTTGGTTGGCTCATCAGGCTCGAGGTCGAGTGTCGTGAGAATTTCTGAGAGAAAAATATATGATCCATATTCTCTAGTAATAATGCAGGCATTTTTCCCGACAAATCCTATGCCTGATTTTTTCGCAAAGGCTCGCTCCATAATCGGTCCGAAGTCGACATACGATTTTGAAAGGGGGGTTAAGTGGGAATCTTTTATTCCGGAAATTTTCTCCAAAAACTTTCCAAATTCTTTCAATTTCGCGGTGATGACTTTGTGATAATCCCTTCCTTGTGCGTATTTTGCGACTCGAAAATTTTCCATGAATGCATGTTCTTTTTTGTAATAATTCAATCCGAGCATGATGATTGATTTCACCTCTGGAAGGATTTTTTCTGGAGAGTAGCGCTTCTCGGAATCTTTTTTCAAATATTCCATATCGGCTGCGAAGCCTTTTTCCAGCCATTTTTCATAATACACTCCAGCGTCAGAAAGCTTCTCAGCACGCAATATCTTCACCGGGTCAAATCCAAGTGAGCGTGCAAATTCCTTAACGTCTTGAGAAAGATTTTTGGTCATAGTATGCTTACATCCTTTTCATTTTACCTGTGAAATCTGTGAGTATCCATCCTTCGTGGCTCAATGTAGGCTATGTTAGAGACTTCGTGCAACTGCTCGAGGAGGCTCATCATATCATCATCTTCTCACATCGAAATCCCGATGGAGATACGATCGGTGGCAATATAGCACTTCGTTTGGGGCTTGAAGCAAACGGAAAATCGGTCACTTCTGTATGTGCCGATATGCTTCCTTCTATGTACAACATCATGCCATGTTGCGATGTTTTTCAACAGGATTGGGATCGCTCTAAGGTTGATATGTATATGAATGTTGATGGCAGCTCGACGACACAGCTTGTTTTTCCTGAACAAGATCCTTCGCTGATTGATGGGCGAGTTCCGTTTGTCAGCATCGATCATCACATTTCCAATACCCTTTTTGGGACGCTGAATCTTGTGGTTCCTGATGCCTGCTCTACGACGTTTATCTTATATTATTTATTTAGAGCGCTGGAGTGGAAAATTACTCCTCTCATGGCGACACACTTACTCCTTGGGCTGTATTATGATACTGGAAGCTTCATGCACTCAAATACCACGCCTGATGTTTTACGAGTTGCCTCGGAGCTCCAGTCGCTTGGCGCTGACCGACAACTGGTGATGAATGTTTTGTATCGACAACGAACCCCTGAGCAGTTGAAAATTTGGGGGATGATCCTAGAGAGAGCTCAAAAAACCGATGAAGGTGTGATTGTCTCTGGTGCAACATCTGCAGACATCGCTCAATCTGGTGCAAAACCTGATGAAATTTCCGGCGTTGTAGATTATCTAAACAGCGTGCAAGGCGCGAAGTTTTCCGTACTTCTTTCACAGGATCCTACGAAGGGAATTGTCAAAGGATCGACGCGAACTCGACGCGAAGATGTGGACCTCTCGGCATTCTGTAAACAGCTTGGAGGAGGTGGACACAAAAAAGCTTCCGGATTTGGCGTTTCTGGCATCTTGGAACAAGAGGATGTATTTCGTTTTGACACGCCGACCGGTCAGGATTTTTCTTTTTAGTCGGATAGGTGTTGATACATTTTCAAATTGCCCTCAAGATGGCCTGTGCTATAATCGGCAGGTACTATTTGCCTAACTTTATTGTTATATGGCTAAAATCTCTGCAGGACAGGAAATTCGCGACTTTTCCTTACAATCGAGCGATGGCACAAAAGTCACTCCTCTCGAGTTCCGAGGAAAATGGACGGTTCTTTTCTTTTACCCAAAAGACGATACGTCTGGATGCACAAAAGAAGCTTGTGGTTTCCGTGACTGGATCAATGACTTCCGAAAACGAAATGTTTTGATTTATGGCATTAGTGCTGATGATCTTGAATCTCACGAAAAATTCATCTCTAAAAATAAACTCCCTTATCCTTTGCTCTCAGACCCTACCCATGAGATGCTTGAAGATTTTGGTGTATGGCAGGAAAAATCCATGTATGGCAAAACATACATGGGCATTGCGCGAACAACTATTGTCGTTGATCCAGATGGCCGAATTGCCAAAATTTTTGAAGATGTAAAACCAGATGACCATGCCAAGGAAGTTGTTGCTTACCTGGACGTTGTTATGGCTGGCTGGGCTATCTAAATTAGATTATAGCTGGTTCTATTTTTCTGTCGTTTTCCCTTTGCATTTGGGGCGTTTTTTCAGTACATTGTCACCAACATGCCAGTAACCAAAAAGCCAGCTCGATCGGCCAAAAAGGCCTCTTTGCAGCCGCGACGCCACAAGCTTCGCAAGGTTCTCGTCCTCGGTTCTGGAGCTCTCAAAATTGGAGAAGCTGGCGAGTTCGATTATTCTGGATCACAGGCGATCAAAGCCCTCAAGGAAGAGGGGATTTCAACAGTACTTCTGAATCCAAATATCGCAACAATTCAAACGAGCGATGGAATGGCGGACAAGGTCTACTTCTTGCCGGTGAATCCATATTTTGCTGAAAAGATCATCGCCAAAGAGCGACCAGATGGCATCTTCTTAAGCTTCGGCGGGCAAACTGCACTGAACTGCGGCGTTGAACTGTACCGAAGTGGTGTTTTGAAAAAATATAATGTTGAGGTGCTTGGGACGCCAGTAAAGACGATTGAGGTTACTGAAGATCGTGATTTATTTAAACAAGAGATGGCGAAAGCCGGTCTTCGCTGTGCGAAGAGTGCCGCATGTAATACCCGAGAAGAGGCTCGACAGGCAGCAAAAGACATTGGTTTTCCTTTGATGATTCGTGCAGCCTTTGCTCTTGGCGGAAAGGGAAGTGGTTTTGCGTATAACCAGGATGAGCTTGAAGAAATGCTTGAGACAGCATTTGCATTTAGTCCACAGGTTCTTGTTGAAGAAAATCTCAAGGGTTGGAAAGAAGTTGAATATGAAGTTGTGCGTGATGCGTACGACAACTGCATTACGGTTTGTAATATGGAAAACTTCGATCCGCTCGGTATTCATACCGGTGAAAGTATTGTGGTTGCTCCTTCGCAAACATTAACATCAACCGAGTATCACATGCTTCGCAAGCTTGCGATTCAGGCTATTCGACACTTAGGAATTGTCGGTGAATGCAATATTCAATTCGCACTTGATCCGAAAAGTTTGGATTATTGTACGATTGAGGTGAATGCGAGATTATCCCGATCATCAGCGCTCGCGTCGAAGGCAACTGGTTATCCACTTGCCCATGTTGCCGCAAAATTAGCCCTTGGCTACAGCCTCCCTGAACTCAAAAACTCCGTTACGCAGGCGACAACTGCATGTTTCGAGCCAGCACTTGACTACCTCGCCCTGAAAATTCCTCGCTGGGATCTTAATAAATTCCGAATGGTTTCTCAGGAAATTACGAGCGAGATGAAGTCGGTCGGTGAGATTATGGCACTTGGACGAAGTTTCGAAGAGGTCTTGCAAAAAGGCTTACGTATGCTCCAAATTGGTCTTCATGGACTTGTTGCCAATGAGCGGCTAGGAATTGATATGGACGAAAAAGAACTTGAAAATGCCTTAGTACATCCAACACCGAAGCGTGTTTTAGCTCTTGCTATTGCCATGAAGAAGGGTTGGTCGATCGAAAAAATTGCTGACCTTACGAAGATTGACCTCTGGTTCTTGAGCAAGTTGCTCAATATAGTAGAGATGGAAAAGAGCTTATTGAAGGCAAAAGGAAGCTTACTTACAAAAGGTTCTGATACTTTGAAACAGGCGAAGAAATATGGATTTTCTGACAAGCAGATTGCAAATACTATTGGGAAACACGAACTTGACGTTCGCGCAGCTCGCAAAAAGATGAAGATTCTTCCGGTTGTAAAACAGATCGACACACTTGCTGCCGAATATCCTGCAAAAACCAATTACCTCTACATCACCTATCATGGTGACCAAAACGATGTTTCTTTCGCGGCACCGAAAAAGACTAAAGGTGTGACTGGTAAAAAATATATCGTTCTTGGAAGCGGCCCATACTGTATCGGATCCTCCGTTGAGTTTGACTGGTGCTGCGTAAATGCTACTCAAACTGTGGCTAAACAAGGCCATGAAACCATCATGATCAATTATAATCCTGAAACGGTCTCGACTGATTATGACATGTGTGACAAATTGTATTTTGATGAATTATCCCTCGAGCGAGTTCTTGATATTTACGAAAAAGAAAAAGCCGATGGCGTCATTGTCTCAATGGGTGGCCAGATTCCGAATAATCTTGCCATGAAGTTGCGACGCGCGGGAGTGAAACTTCTCGGGACCACCGCGGAAGATATTGACCGCGCGGAAAATCGACACACGTTCTCTGCGCTTCTTGATAAACTCGGAATCGATCAGCCTCAATGGAAAGAGCTTTCGAATATTAATGAGGTAGAGGATTTTGCGCAAAACGTTGGCTATCCAGTTTTGGTTCGACCTTCGTATGTTTTGTCTGGCGCCGCGATGAGCGTTGCGCAGGATGTCGTTTCTCTTCGAGCATTTCTCGGAAAGGCTGCGAAATTAAATAGTGACGCACCTGTTGTTGTCAGCAAGTTCGAAACCGGAGCAAAAGAAGTTGAAGTTGATGCAGTTGCTTACAAGGGATCTGTCCTTATCTATGCAATTTCTGAGCATATCGAAAATGCCGGTGTTCATTCTGGCGATGCATCGATTGTTCTTCCACCGCAGAAACTTTATATCGAAACGATTCGACGAGTGAAGACGATTGCGAAAGAAATTGCGAAAGAACTTAATATCACCGGTCCATTTAACATCCAGTTCCTCGCAAAAAATAACGACATCAAGGTTATCGAGTGTAACTTGCGAGCATCTCGTAGCTTCCCATTTGCCTCGAAAGTTACGGGATATAACTTCATCGATATTGCAACACGCGCAATGCTTGATGATAAGAGTGTCCTCGAATTACGAGTCAATAAGCCACGAACACTTGATCTCGATTATGTCGGTGTCAAAGTTCCACAATTCTCATTCCCTCGCTTGAAGGGTGCTGATCCGGTCCTTGGTGTTGAAATGGCATCAACTGGTGAAGTAGCTTGTTTTGGTGACGATCTTCATGAAGCAGTTTTGAAAGCAATGATCTCTGTTGGCTTCTCGCTTCCAAAAAAACATATCCTTGTCAGTATTGGACGCACGGAGGATAAAGCCGACTTCTTGCCTGCAGCAAGGCAATTTATAAAACTCGGATACACACTTTATGGAACAGAGGGTACGGCATCATTCCTCAAGGAAAATGGTATTCCGGTTATCATGCTTCACAAAATTCAGTCTAAAAAATCTCCAAACCTCCTCGATACACTTACTTCACACGACATCGATCTCGTTATCAATATTCCAAAAAATTATAATCGTCAGGAGACCACCGATGGCTACCTTATCAGACGAAAGGCAATCGACCTCAACATCCCGCTCATCACCAACACACAAGTTGCCAAGATCATGGCCGAAGCACTTTCCAAGTATAAGCTCGATGATTTGAAGATTAAGAGCTGGAAGGAGTACGGGGAAAAATAGTATACTCTTTGTATGCACAAACCCTCCTCATCTCGTGTCTCAAAAACAATTGTTCTGTTTGGTATTACGAGTCTTTTTGCTGATATTGCTGGCGAGATGATTTTCCCGATTTTGCCGCAGTATTTTACGATGGAGCTGGGGTTGAGCGTGGCAGCATTGGGAATTATTGAAGGCATTGCCGATGGAACGTCAAATCTCATCCAGGTGTGGTTTGGGTGGATTTCAGATCGCATTCGTAGACGAAAAATTTTTGTTATTTTGGGATATGCCATTGCTGCGATGGGGAAGATATTTCTTGCGTTCACCCATACGGGCTTTTTGGTTTTTCTTGCAAGATTTTTTGATCGTGGAGGGAAGGGGATACGCACCACTCCTCGTGATGCCATGCTGGCAGAATCAATTGAAAAAGAGCATCGCGGATGGGCATTTGGTTTTCATCGAACGATGGATAGCGCGGGTGCTATTCTCGGAAATGCCCTCGTTATTGCGCTCTTGGCTATGCAATATCCGTTACGACATATCGTATGGATTTCTGTCATTCCTGCACTTTTGGCGATTGCATTCTTGCTACCAGTCAAAGAAGTTCGAGAAGTTGGACCGAATGGATTTGAGCTTATGCCAAAGAGAATTATGCAACCAACTTGGGCTGATTTCACCAGAGATCGTAAAAAATTTGGAAGTGAATTTTGGAAATTTATCATCGTCAGCACGCTCTTTCATCTTGGAAAAATTAGTTACGCGTTCATGCTCCTTCGCGCTGCAAATCTTGGCATTGTTCCTGAGGCTCTACCATATCTCTATATCGTTTTTAATATTATTCAGACGGCATTTTCGCTTCCGGTAGGAAAGTTAGCAGATGGGTTCGGAAAGGCTATTCTCGTCTTTACGAGCTTTTTGCTTTTTACCCTTATGTCCTTTGGATTTATTCTTGGTGGTAACGCCTTATTCCTTGTCGCGCTATTCGCACTCTATGGCCTCTCTTTTGCGTTTATTGAGGTTGGGGTGCGCTCATTTGCTGTCGAACTATCTCCTCATCACCTGAAGGCAACAGGACTTGGAATTTTTTTCACCGTTACTGGGGTTGCCGCTATCATTGCTAGCTGGATTGGTGGTTTTCTTTGGCAATTTGACGAAGGATCTGTCACTTTTTGGTATAGCGGACTCACCACTGGCCTGGCGGCGCTTTTATTCTTCATCTTCTTTTATCAACGAATTCTTGGTGCTTTTCAACGATTTTTCATCTCCCTTTTCCCGTCTCGATCTCGCTAATTGTTCATAAATTGGCTTTGCTATATACCTATTTGCCTTTTTTGGCTGCTTTTATTAGTATGAAGACCCTTTTTTGTTATCTTTATGGATCAAAAGAAGATTGCTGAGTGTGTGAAAGAGGTTATCAAGGCGCTTGGAGAAAATGCTGATCGCGAAGGCCTGGTCGACACCCCGCGTCGAGTCGCTGAGTCATATGAAGAGCTTTTTTCTGGATATGACAAACGTCCGGAAGATATTTTAACCGTGTTTGATGACGAGCATTACGATGAGATGATTGTGGCCAAGAATATCGAGTTTTACTCAACGTGCGAACATCACATGTTGGCGTTTTTTGGAAAAGCGCATATTGGATATATTCCTGATGGAAAAATTATTGGATTATCGAAGTTGCCGAGAGTTGTAGAGATCTTCTCTCGACGCCTTCAGAATCAAGAAAGATTGACATCGCAGATCGCTGGAGCTATCGAAAAACTTCTCGGCGCCAAGGGTGTCGGAGTGGTTCTCGAAGCGCAACACTTGTGCATGATGGCGCGCGGTGTTGAGAAGCAAAGTAGCGTTGTAACGACATCTGCGCAATTGGGTTTATTCAAGAAAAACGACAAGACGCGGGCTGAGTTTTTGCAACTGATTGGTCGATAACGCTAGTCAATTTTATGTGGCTATTGGATGTTTTTTGCTATAATTTTCTAGCATATCTCTTTTTTCATCATGAGCTCATTCCTCCCAAAATCCATCCAGAATCTCATTGATGAGTTCTCTCGCTTACCAGGTATTGGCCCAAAAACCGCTGAACGACTAGCGATTCATCTGTTGCACTCGCCACACTCCCGAATCAAAGATCTCGGCGAGTCGGTTTTGACGATGAAAGATGGTGTCGAGTTTTGCTCTCGCTGCTGGCATTTAGCCGACCAGGATCCTTGTATGATTTGCGCTAATCCAGAGCGAAATCATGGGACGATCTGTGTCGTGGAGAATGTTCTTGATGTTGTTGCTATTGAAAAATCTCGCTCATATCACGGCGCGTATCATGTTTTGCATGGAGTTTTGTCGCCGATTGATGGCATTGGTCCTGAAGATTTGAAGTTATACGACCTTGAAAAACGCGTGAAAGAGGGTGGCGTGAATGAAATTATTCTTGCAGTAAATCCGAGCGTGGAAGGGGAGACAACGGCTCTCTATATTGGAAAAATGCTCAAGCCGTATGATGGCATACGCGTCACTCGTATTGCTCGAGGACTTCCAGTTGGCGGTGAACTCGGTTATGCCGATGAAAGCACTATTTCGAGGGCGATGACAGGGAGAATGGGGGTGGAATAGGGGTTGTTTATCTTGAGCTTTCCGAGTTTAAGAAAATGTAATATTTAATTTAGAACTTGGTAATGTGGAGGTGTTAGGATTGATAGATCCTAACCCTATTTTTATGAAAAATTCCAAAAAATCTCTTTCTGTGACTGATGAGATCATTAGTCAGAAAATTTATATTATCCGTGGCAAGAAAGTTATGCTGGATAAAGATTTGGCTGAGCTTTATGGTGTCGAGACAAAAATACTTAATAAGGCGGTAAAACGTAATATCAAAAGGTTTCCTGCGGACTTCATGATTCACGTCACTCAATTAGAAGCCGAAAATTTGAGGTTCCAAATTGGAACCTCAAAAGCAAAGGCTGGTGGAAGTCGTTATTTGCCGTATGCTTTTACTGAACAAGGTGTTGCGATGCTCTCGAGCGTTCTTCATAGCGAACGTGCGATACAGGTCAATATTCAGATTATACGAATGTTTACGAAGTTGCGTGAACTACTCGAGCAACACAAAGATTTGCGAGTTAGAATTGAGGAACTTGAGAAAAAATATGATAAGCAGTTTCAGTCTGTCTTTTTTGCACTTAAACAGTTGCTGAGCAATACCGAAAAAGAAAAATCCAAGCGGAAGATTGGGTTTAATCTTTCAAGGAAATAATAAACCTCACTGGCCCAGATCCGCTTAAGTGGGAGCCATTTTTTGCAGCCTTATAGAGTTGATCAAAATCGTTGTGGAGAAGGTTACCCCACTGTGGATTCCAATCTTCTGGAGAATTTTTTAATAGATCGAGGAACGTTTCTGTGTCGGATATTTTGAGTCCACATTTAGTGAGATCTAGGCGCTCGTATTGGTTTTTTGTTGAGGTTTTTTTTGCCATCGGAAGAAAGAGCGTTGCCTCGGGAAGTTTCGGATTTTTCCGTTCGATAGGCGTGATTTTTTCGCCAAAATGAGATACGAAAGCGAGTTGTGGATCTAAGAAATAGACAACTTCCATGCCAACCTGCATGGCCATCTCTTCTAATTTTTCACGAGAAAGATTTGTATCAAACATTTCATCTAGGCCGATTAACGTTGCAGCGGCATCGCTCGATCCGCCGCCAAGACCTGACGTTGTTGGAATATTTTTATGGAGAAGGATTTCTATGCCTTTGTCCGTTTTAAGAACTTTTGTTTGTTCGAAAAAGAGACTTGCAGCCTTATACACGATATTCTCTTTTCCTTTTGGGGAAGGGATCCCCGTGGTCTTGAGCTGGATACCAGGAGAGTCTTTTTTGGTAATCGTAATTTCATCAAAAAGCGCGATCGGCATCATGATCGATTGGATTTCATGATAACCTGATGTGTCTTTTTTCAAGACATCGAGCGTGAGATTTATTTTTGCTGGTGTGATAATTTTTACAGAATCCATAGGTCGTAATTATGTTTGTGACGATTACTTTTTTGGAAGACTCATGGTAACAATAGCTGTACAATGAATTCCTTCGCCTCGTGCCCATGGTGTTGATTTTTCGCCACTGGTAGCGGTTATTCCGATTCTCGTTTCGTCGAGTTTGGTTAATTTCGAGAGTGATTTTTTAAAGGCTTTTGCGAGTGGATCTATTGCTGGATTAAGGCATTCGAAGTGAAGTCCAATATGAATAATGTGCATCTTTTTCTCTGTAGCCTCATCTAAAATATATTTCACATATTGTCGACTATCGGTAACGCCTTTTTCGCACATTGGGTCGGAAAATGTTCCGAGAGACCCGCCGCCAATTGCTTGGGAAATGGCTGTAGCAACAGCGTGAAGCGCTACGTCCGCATCTGAATTTCCTTTTAGTTTTAGAAATTTTAATACCTTTGTCCCGCAAAGAATGAGTGATTTTTTTGAGGTTATATCGAAGTAGTGCGCATCAGTCCCAATTCCACAAACGCTTTCTTTTTGTATTAATTTATTTTCCGTGAGAGATTTTTCAATGAGATATTTCGTATATTCGAGATCGTACTGCGTTGTGATTTTTCGATTAAATGTGCTGGCTGGAATCCATGATACCTTCCCGTCATTTTTCTCTACCAGAAGCGCCTCGTCGGTAGTTTTTATCGGGAGCTTATAGGCACTTTTTATAATGTCATGTCGAAATGTCTGCGGAGTTTCTGCGTGAATAATTTCTGACCGGTCGACTGTTTCCGAGATGTATTTTTTACTCTTTTTATTCACTCTCTTGAGTGTGTCTGATGCCTCTCTCGCGACGATACATGCTCCTGTTTTTTTGGCTTCCACTATTGTTTTTTCGATCTCATCTTGAGTTACCAATACGTTACCTGAGTTGTGGTAAACGATAATAGACTCCTTATTGAGGCGAAATTTTTTCTCGGCAAATTGAAAAGCTTTTTTTGCAGAATCAAAACGAGTCTCTCCGCCAAGACTAAGGTGAATATGTGGAAATTTTTTGTGCGAGAATGTCTTTTGAAGAAATTTTTTATTATCTTTATTGCAAGTAATAACCACTTCGTCGATCATTTTTGACTTCAAAAATGGAACTACCGTATATGCAACAAGTGGCTTTCCTAAGACCTCTGTTTCGATTTTGTCGACACCTTGCATGCGTAGACTTTTTCCGGCGGCAAGAATAATAGCGATGGTTTTACTTTTCATATTCGTGGCGGTGAAGTTCAATAATTTCTTCGATATTTGGATCTGGATTGAAGTCGTGTGTCTTTGTATGTTGCCTGATGTATGGCGAAATTTCGTGGAAGGCGATCTCATTTTTGAGAAATTTTTCCACGGCGGTATCATTGGCATGATTTAGAATTGCTGGCATATTTCCTTGTATTTGAGCTGCCCCACGTGCTAGCGCGAGACTTTCGAAAACATTTTCATCTGGTTTTTGGAATGTAAGTTTTCCCAACTTCGCCAAATCGAGTCGTTCGAATTTCGTCTCCTCGCGCTCCGGAAAAAACAATGCATACTGAATCGCAAAACGCATATCAGGAGGGGACATGAGCGCAGAAACATTTCCATCTTTCCACTGAACCATGGCGTGAATTATTGACTCTGGATGCACAATAACCTCGATCTGATGCGCTGGAATTTTGAAAAATGTGCTCGCGACAATGAGCTCAAAACCCTTGTTCATGAGTGTCGCCGAATCAATTGTAATTTTTTTCCCCATCTTCCAAACAGGATGTTTCAATGCTTGCTCTCGAGTTACTTTCATGAGCTCTTTTTTTGATTTTCCGTGGAATGGCCCACCAGAACAGGTGAGAATAATTTTCTCTACATCGCGCTCCGATTTCCCCTCGATACATTGAATAATGCTTGTAATTTCTGAGTCGATTGGAATCACGAGGGACTGATGCTTTTTGGCTGCCTGAAGGATCATTTCACCTGCACTTACAAGACTTTCTTTGTTCGCGATGAGCACTGTTTTTCTATTCTGAATCGCAGTCATGGTGTGAATAATCCCATCCGTTCCACTAATCGCATTAACCACTATCTCAACATTTGGATCGCGCAACATTTCATTAATACCTTCTTCGCCCGGCAACAACTCTGGAAATTTTTTACTTAGCGGATATCGCTCTATCTTGAGCTCGCCAATTTTTGACTCGTCTGTAAGACAAATTCTATCTGGCTCGAACTCCTGCACGAGCTTGTTAAAGAGCTGCGCATTACTATGTGCAGCCATTCCTACGATATGAAATCGATCTGGATTTTCTCGAATGACATCAAGAACTTGTGTTCCGATCGATCCTGTTGCGCCAAGTAAAACAATATTTTTCATGAAAATTTCTTTGAATTTCTTAAAGTACTATTTCGATAATCGAGCATCTGGATGATCCGCCTCTATCATCGCGAGAAGCTCTTTGAGTAAATTTTTTTCTTCGACGGTTTTCACGACGACTCCATTTTTATACAAAATTCCACACCCTCTTCCTGCCGCAATTCCATAGTCCGCTTCTCGTGACTCTCCTGGACCATTCACGACACAGCCCATCACGGCAATCTTGATTGGTTTTTTGATATATGCCGTTTTTTCCTCTACCTGATGCGCCAATTTAATGAGATTAACTTCTACTCGTCCACATGTTGGACAAGCAATAACTGTTCTTTCTTTTGAGTATAGATTTAATGATTTGAGAATTTCTTTCGCAATTTTTATTTCTTCAAGCGGATCCTCTGAAAGCGAAACTCGAATCGTATCGCCAATACCCTGATGAAGAAGTGAGCCAATGCCAACCGCACTTTTTATACTTCCCGTTACAAATGTTCCTGCCTCGGTAACGCCTAGATGAAGAGGATAATCGCATTTCGCGCTGATGCGTTCATACGACTCAATCATCTCTGGGACATTACTACTCTTCAGCGCAATAACGAGATCGTGAAACTTCTGTTGTTCGAAAAATTTAATCCATCTCTCGGCAGATTCGACGAGCGCCTCTGGCGAAGGCCGTCCGTACTTCGCCCATAAGTCCTTTTCAAGAGAACCGGCATTCACGCCAATACGAATCGCTTTTTTATATTTTTTTGCTGCTTCGATTACCTCTACCACCCATTCTTTCTTTCCAATATTTCCTGGATTGATGCGAATTTTGTCGGCACCGTTTTGCATCGCAGCAATTGCCATCCGGTAGTCAAAATGAATATCGGCAACAAGTGGAATGTGAATTTTCTTCTTAATCTGAGAGATAGCCTCTGCATCCTTTGGAAAAGGGACTGTCACGCGAATAATTTCACAGCCAACTTTTTCAAGGGCGAGAATTTGTTTTACCGTAGCCTTGGTGTCGTGAGTCTTGGTTGTACACATAGACTGAATAGCGATCGGATTTTGGCCTCCTATTGCTACTTCTCCTATCTTGACTACTCGGGTCTTTTTTCTTGAATGCATGGATAAACTTAAACAGAAGCCAAAAATGAACTATGGGCGCATTGTAAATCTTGTGCGTCTTTCGTGCAAATCCTCCGCATATAGAGCTAATTCCAAGTTGACGAGTTTTGGCTTTCGCTCTACAATCACTTCGCTTTGTACTCATGTAAAAGCCCATTATTTTTTAAGCCTATTTCCTTGAGCAAACAGCCTCGCCTTAATGACCAGATTCGATCTCCAAGTGTTCGCCTCATAGATGAAGCTGGGGAGCCCCTTGGCGTCGTGCTCATTGAGCGTGCAAAAGAGATGGCTCGGGAACAGGAAGTGGACCTTGTAGAGGTTGCTCCTGGTGCAAATCCACCTGTTTGTAAGCTCATGGACTTCGGAAAATACATGTACCGACAGCAAAAAATGGAGCGAAAGCATAAGGCTCAGCAGAAACAAACTGAGGTGAAGGGGATTCGAATGTCACTTCGTATTGGCACAAACGACCTTGAAGTGAAGGCAAAACAAGCTCGAAAATTCCTCGCTGATCGCAATTTAGTGAAAGTAGTTCTCATGTTTAGAGGCCGTGAAGCCGCTCACCTCAACCTAGGACGAGCAAAGCTAGATCAGCTTTATGATATGATCAAAGATGTGGCAAAAATCGAAGATCCCGCTAAGCGACAAGGAAATCAGTTAATAATGATGCTTGCGCCAGGCGGAACACCTGTAGTAAACTTGAAGCCCGCCGGCTCCGGAGAAGGCACAGTCCCGCAACAAGGGGGTGCTCCGAATGCGGCTTAAATTATACCCGTTATTTGTTTTTATCCGTTACCCCTCTATATGAAGGCAAAAGTCCACAGCGGCGCAAAGAAGCGATTCAAGCTTACTGGAACCGGAAAAGTAAAGTTCGATAAAGTTGCTCACCGACACCTTATGGTGAACAAGTCTAAGCGACAAAAGCGAAGTTCTCGAAAGGGTGTTATTCAGACATCCAATGGCGAACTTGCTCGAATCAAGGGTTTGCTCCGTATGAAATAATATTTAATTTTTCTCTATATGCCACGCGTTAAACGAGGTGTTGCCTCCCACAAACGACATAAGAAGATGCTCAAGGCCACAAAAGGCTATCGTGGTCTTCGAAGCCGTACATTTAAACAGGCTAAAACTGCTTGGATGCAGGCCGGTGAAAATGAGTACCGAGATCGAAAAAACAAGAAGCGTGTCATGCGCGCTCTTTGGATTACTCGATTAAATGGTGCCTGCCGAGCAAACGGCATTAACTATAGTCGATTTATCGAAGGACTCACCAAGAAGGCTATTCTTGTTGACCGAAAAGTTATGTCTGAGATTGCCCGAACAGAACCAGAAGTTTTTGCAAAGCTTTGTGAAATCGCAAAAAGTGTAGTTCCAGCCGTAAAGCCACGAGCTACAAAAGCTAAGACCGCTGCAGCTAAAAAGTAGCCCTTAGACCATAGAAAGTCTCTTCCAAAGATGCTAGAGTGTCACCACCTAGCATCTTTTGTTTCTCTTGCATTGCATGAAATCCATCTTCAAACATGTCATTTTTCTATTTCTATCTTGGTGTGCCAAGAGGCGGCTCAAGAGATTTAAGCAAAATGGCGCTCACATCATTGGCATTACTGGATCGATTGGCAAGACGACATGCAAGGAAGCCGTTGCCCATGTTTTACGGGGACAATTTCGAGTTCTCAGCAGTAGCAAAAGCTACAATACCGAACTTGGACTTCCTCTTACTATTCTTGAACTCAAAAGCGAGTTTTCTTCGGTTATTGGATGGGCAAAAAACTTGGTATTTGCCTTCTGGCGAGCAATCTTTGATACCACAACATATGATGTTTTAGTTTTGGAAATGGGCGTCGATAAGCCAGGGGATATGGACGTGCTTTTAAAAATGGTTACGCCTGATATTGGCATTTTTACCGGCGTACATCCTGTACATTTAGACGACGGACAGTTCGGCTCACTTGAAGAAATTTTTGAAGAAAAGGCAAAATTAATTCAATCAATTCGAGAAGAGGGAAGTGTATTTCTCAATCAGGACAATGAACAGTGTGCCTATCTTGGCAACGAGATGAGTAGGGCGAAAAATGGCCCAAAGGTTGTTATGTTTGGCATGACCGAGAGGTCAAAATTATATGCCGACAAGACGCGTGAGGAATGGGGGAAAATTTTTTTTGATGCACATTATGGGGAAGTTACTGGAAATTTTGAGGTACCAATTCTGGGAATTCAACACGTATCATCTTTGTTACCCGCAATTGGCTGTGGCCTCATTCTTGGCATGTATATGCCCGATATAGTAGATCGATTTCGAACATTTAGACTTCCGCCTGGACGCCTTTCTCTTATAGAAGGCGTGAATGCCTCTTGGATTATCGATAGCTCTTATAATGCTTCGCCTGATGCGGTTCGGGCGGCAGTCCACACCCTTTCAACACTTTTCCACCTTTCAACTAACGCTACGCACCCCATTAACCGTCGTGTATTTATTTTTGGAAATATGAACGAGCTTGGAGCGAGCTCGGAAAATAAACATCGCAATATAGCACCAAGCCTTAAGGACTCCATTGATGTACTTATCACCGTAGGGGATCAAGCTCGATTTTGTGCCAACGAGGTTTCTGCTCAAAATATTCTTCCGCCAGACTCGATTCACTCATTTTCGACAACCGACGAGGCCATATCTTTTATACCCTCATTTGTTCAGCCAAAAGACCTTATTCTGATTAAAGGCTCTCAAAATAATGTTCGCCTGGAGCGGCTTACTAAAGCCATTATGGCGCACCCTGAGCAAGCAGATACTCTTCTCGCGCGACAGGACTGGAAGTCGTGATATAATCCATCTACATGAGTACTTCATCGGCCCCATCACATACTGCCTCAACACCTCTTCGATATCGATGGAGGGTTGTTGGAAATCAGCCACTGCTACACTCTCTTGAGACTGATTTGATTCAAAAAAACCTTGCCCATGCGTATATTTTTTCTGGCCCACCCGAAGTAGGAAAAAAAACCGTTGCCGTGACATTGGCCCACATTCTTCAATGTGAAAATGATTTTTGCCATGACTGCACCACGTGTAGTCAGATAACCAAAGGCATTCATAGTGAGACGATTGAATTTCGTGACGATGGTGAACAGCTTGGCATTGAGCCGATACGCGACCTTGTTTTTCGTCTTAACCTAACACCCTCCGCCCCCTACAAAATCGTCATTATTGAACGCGCGGAACGAATGACTACTGAGGCGGCAAACTGCTTGCTTAAAACGCTTGAAGAGCCACCTTCTCGAACTATCTTTATTCTCACTACCGACAATATTCGAGAAATACTTCCTACTATTATCTCACGTTCTCGTGTTTTACCTTTTCAACTTTGCGACGAATCTCTTCTTTTGGACTTTCTCAAAGAGAAATATATGGCCATAGAAGAAGACACCCTGCATCTTGTCGTAGAGCTTTCTCTTGGAAGGCCGGGGGTTGCTTTTAAAATCATTGAAGATCCCGAGCTTATGAGATTCTACAAATCCCTTTATACTGACATATCACGATTTTTTGAGTTCAATAATGTTTTTGAACGCATGGCATATCTTCAAGAATTCATAGAAGATAAAAGCAAAATAACTATTTTTCTCGATATTTTTACCCACCTTGTTCGGCGAAATTTATTACTTAGAGTAACGGACGGCTCCAAATACGTAGAACTTATTGACCAAATATCCCTCACGCAATCAGCCCTTCGTAATCACGTAAACCCGCGTCTTGCTCTTGAAAATCTCATGCTCTCATTCTAATTTCTTTCTATGATTTATATACTTATAAGTCTCGTGTCGCTTGCATGTCTTCTTGGAATATACTGGAAAAAACATCTTGAACTTGAGCAAAGTGGCTCATGGGCCAAACAGATGTTTCAAAAGCTTCACATAAAAAGACAGGCAGCGAATAAACAGGAGGCGTCTCAGGTTGAGATGCTTCTCTTAACCCCTGAACAACAAAAAACCCTCAAAGAAACCCTTATGAGTGCTGAGGCTTTTTTTGAAAATGGCGATCTTGATGAGGCAGAGAAGCTTTATGTCCAGGTTTTATCTCTTGATGACAACCACCCTGAGGCCAACATGCGCCTTGGCCTTATTTACATCAAAAAACAACTGGCAAAAAAAGCGGAGGCGATTTTCCGAAAAATTCTTGCGGTTAGTCCATATGACGCACTCGCAACCTCGAACCTTGCTTTGGCTCTCTACCTTCAGAGAAATTACGAAGAGGCAAAAGAGATTTACCTCAAAGCGATCACCCTTGATCCAGGACGCGCACCTCGCTACATAAGTCTCGCCCACGTTTATCGAGAGCTTAATGATTACGATGCAGCCGTGCAGGCTATACACAAAGCCTTCACCCTAGAACCACAGCAAAACGAATATCGACTTCTTCTTGCGGAGACATATGCCGACATGAACAACCTCTCTGCCGCCCGCACTATTGCTCAAAACATACTTAAGCACGACTCTGAGGACACAGCCCTTCGTCGCAATGCCCGAACACTTCTCAAGCGGATTGATAATAAAATCGATCAGGAGGATGAAGGTCCTAAAAACTAATCAACAAATCCACCTTCCGAAGCCTTTCCTGTCTCTAACACTGGCTTCTTTTCCACACCCAGCAAAACTTTTTCTTTTACAGCATGATAACTGCTTGTAATTGCCTCCTTTTGCGTCAATCCACCCGGAAGAGTGATATATCTATACCAAAGAGTATTAAACCCGACATGGGCCTTTTCTTGCGTTTTTTTAGTGCCAACAGGGATTGTATCCGTCTCAACAATATCTGTTCCTGGAATACTATTTCTGTTTGTTATTACCGGACCCTCTAACTGAACCTCTCTACCATCTTTTGTTCCATAAAACACAAAATACGCCTCTGAGCCCTCTGTATAAGCTTGAAGCAAGAGGCTTCCAGGGGTGTCGTTTTTGAAACGCAAATCGCGTGCACCAGGATAAATAGTTGCATCAATACCATGCCCTCCAATTTGAGAATAATATCCAACCGCATATGAATGCGGACTTCTCTCTACAATTGGAAGTCCAGCATACAGGGCCCCTCTATACACCGTTGTTGAAACTTGGCACAAGCCACCACCAAATTCAGGCAAAGTTCCTTCTGGTTTAATAACAAGCTCCTTAAGAAATCCATGTGCTCCATCAACAGGGCCTAAATGTGTATTAAATGAAAACACCTCTCCTGGAGCCACAACAACCCCATTAAACTTACTAATACCAACATTGATATTAAACATTCGGTTTTGTGGAGACCCATAATATGAAGTATGGCCGATAGAAACAACTTCCTTAATGCCTATCTTTTTAAGATCATCAGATACATCCACCTCGAACGCCCTCTCTTCAACTGGAAGCTGTATTTTACTTTTTTCTATGGTTATGTCTTTTGAATTTATCGCTTCTGTAAGCGCATCTTTTAATTTTTGACCATCCAACAATCTTCCATTTTTCCCATGCCCATCAAATACTATTTTCCCTTTCTCGTCGCGGAAAATTTTTACTTTTACAGGATCACTATTAATTATCTTCCCCCAATCTTGCGCAACATACTCATCAAATAATCTATCTTGAAACTCTATTTTTAACATGGCACTTCCTGTTCCCGGATCAATAACATTCCTGTAACCTAATAAATTAAGATGATCCCGAAACCACACCGGTATGGAGAAATCTTTCGATATAAGTGTAAATTTATTATTAAAATGTTTTTTGAGTTCAGGTAGTGCGCCCTCTAGATTACCTTTTGTAATCTCAGCGGATTCTGTTTTTAATTTTATCTCCACTGGCACCAATGAAAACGTCCTTATTCGACCTTCTATATCGTTTTTTAAACTCTCATTATCAATAGAAATTTGCGGTAGATCAACATCTACTATGTAGTGATTTTTTTCAAACCGAATAGCTGCTGATTTTTTTTCCTGCAAGGGGAGTAGTGGAAGTGCTTTTTTTACATCTTCCTCAATGGTGGCTATAGATATTGGTTGTATATGGCCAACCCCTCCTTGATACACAACATCAATCCCACCCTGCATAAATGTATTTACTTTTTGTTGAAACTTTTTCTGAAGCGCTATCTGGTGCGCACCAAAAGCAAAAACAAAACTCACAACAAAAACACCGCTCACTACACCTACACCTTTCAATATTGAAAATTTCATGCGATGGGGTGGGTCGTTTTTATATTAATCTTGCTCGCTAGGGATTTTTTTGGTGGATTTTTGGCCCCTTTTGACAATCTTTTTTGGTCCAAATTTTTCACGCAAAAATGCAAAAATACCTTTTGATTTCTCAGCGACAAACTGTTTAGCCTCCTCAACCTCCTCACCATGCTCATCAATAAAATCCTCTTTCATTTCAACCATCCTCTCCTTCATCTCTCCTGTCTTTTCTTTAATTTCCCCGGACAACTCGCCGACTTTTTTCTTTAAGATTTTTCTCGTATCCTTCCCTGATTTTGGGGCAAGTGCAACGCCTAACACAGATCCAACAGCGCCACCAACGATAAGGCCCATGATAAGTTTATCCACCACTTTTGTTACTTTTTTGTCGTCTGAATTTGTGTCTGACATGATAAATGAGGTTAAAAATAATTAAGCTGATGGTGCTTTTGGTCGAGCTATATCAGCTGATTTTGTGGTTCGAATAATATTTACACGCACATATCCAGGATATGCGACATTCTCTTTAATTTCTCCAGCAATAACATCTGCAAGTGGTTGCATTTCTTTATCGTGAATTGTCCCGGGATTTACCATAACACGAAGCTCTCTTCCTGCGGACATAGCAGACACCTTATCAACTCCTTCGTACGAAAGAGCAATATCTTGAAGTGCATTAAGACGTTCAACATATTTATCGAGTGATTCAGCTCGCGCACCTGGTCGACCAGCCGAAATAGCATCAGCACCTTTCACCAAAAAAGCTTCTGGGGTTTTTGGTGGCTCCGAGTCGTGATGTGTCCAAGCCGCATGAATTTCCTGATCATGGAAGCAATGAAACTTCTCCATAAGCTCTTTTGTGAGGTAATCGTGAGCTCCAATGATATCTGGATTTTGATCAATAGCCTTACCAAGATCATGCAAAAAACCACTAATCTTTGCTGTTTCTATATCAAGCCCAAGCTCATAAGCCATCATAAGTGCAAAGATACCCACTTCGTACGAGTGGCGCATAATATTTTGTCCGTAACTTGTTCTAAACTGCAATCTACCAATAACCTGCAAACACTCATCTGGCATTTGTCTTTTGATGTTCATTCTCTTAAGAGCTTCGCGACCAATAGCCATTAACTCACGATCTGTGTCTTTTTTAGCCTCTTCTATTTTAAGGGCCACCACTTCTTTTGTAATTTTACCCCTATAATCAAATAACTTTTCGAGTGTTTTTTTTGTTATGTGGCGTGTAATAAGGTTGTAATGCGAAACGGTAACAATCCCAGGAAAATCATTAAAAACAACATCTACTCCGTCCATCTGTTCCTCAAGAAACACAATATTCTCTCCATTCACACCAACAACATTTGGTTTATTTGCATCGTTCATTACTTTAACTTGCAAACCTTTCTTTTCGTTTGAGGTAGATGTGGACAATCGCTGAAGAGCGCTTAAGACCACATTTCTTGCCTCTTTTTCTGCATATTCTTTATGGTATTCTTCGAGTTTTTTTAACTTATACTCATTATCCTCCCTTAAATCATTTTCCAAACCCTGAACCATCTCTAGTTTAAGATCTTCTAATCTTCTCCCAACCTTCTTCTCTAAATTGTGCACTGTTTGACCAGATAGTGATTTTAGGCGGACATCTTCTTCGTTTTTTTTCTGCTGTTCTGCCTCAAAAGCCACTCTCAATTCTTGTAACTTACCCTCTTTTTTTAAAAGCAACTCTTCTTTGGATTTAATTGAGTTCTCAATTTTACCCAAAAAC
Organism: Candidatus Peregrinibacteria bacterium; assembly: GCA_037447365.1. GTDB lineage: Bacteria > Patescibacteriota > Gracilibacteria > UBA1369 > UBA12463 > CALREA01. Next base: position 23,929 of record JBBIGU010000004.1, read on the forward strand.
TCTTGAAAAGTTTTTGCATATTCTTCGTTTGTTTTTTTCAAACCCTCCACCTTCTCAAGTGTGTTTCTTTTAAGCTGCTCTACCTCTTTCCGAGCCCCTTCTTTGGTTGCAGTTATCTGGTCTTGAATAGACTCTCCGGATATCTTTTTAGGGCGAAACACAAAAACACCACCCAACATACCCAACACAACTACAACCACAAAGCTTAATATTTCTTTTTCCATAGTGGGTATATTTTACCTGATTATCTTTTTTCTGGAAATGGAATATTTCCTCACGCCCAAGCTAAAATTAATGAGTTTTACCCACAAAACCTACTTTTTTACACATTTCAACAATTACCACCCAAAACAACCCACCTCGCATATTTTACTATTAACAAAAACTGTATTATATGTTGTTCATTTTTTGGTACAAACTTCTTGTACTGCCTTTTAATTGTTAATAACCTTCATTGTTATAAACAGTTTTGTTGTTACATATTATTCCTGTTAAAAACTCTATATCACTATACAAAGCTACTTTGTGTAAGTTTTACACACAAAATACACATTTTATGTGCAAAACTCGCGCATCTCTATGTACTACTATTTTATTTATATATAAATATAGAACAATAGAGACACGAAAGAAAAGAAAGAGAAAAAGATTGTGTTTCATTTTTAACTCAATATAATGAATTCAATATGAAAATACTTTGTGAACAAAAAAAATTCCTCGATGCTTTGGATGTTGTTATTCGAGCAGTGAGTCCAAGCAATACACTCCCTGTTCTTAATAATATTCTCATTAAGGCTGAAGGGAAAAGCGTTATATTCTCCGCCACAAATCTTGAAATAGCTGTTCGATGTTTTTTTGAATGTGAGGTTCGAAACGAAGGAGCACTTACCGTTCCAGCAAAATTACTTATGAGTTATGTATCACTTCTTCCTAGTGAAACCTTGGAACTTAGCGCTACAGAAAGCTTAACAATGACTGTTAAGGGTTCCAAATCTCAAACTAAAATTAAAGGTATTCATGCTGAAGAATTTCCTGTTATTCCTGGGTTAGATAAAGCTCAGGAGTTTCAATTACCTGTAAAAGAATTAATAGTAGCTATTCAGCAGGTTGCTTTTTCTGCTTCACAAAACTCATCTCGACCGGTTCTTTCTGGTGTTTTATTGGTTTTAGATAAGAAAACACTCAAGATGGTTGCTACGGATAGTTACCGTCTTGCCGAAAAAACTATTGAACTGAAACATGCTGTAGAGGATAAGGTTGAGTGTATTATCCCTGTTCGAACCGTTCAGGAGCTTGGTAAATTGTTATCTAAAGCAACTACACCAGAGGTTACTGTCTGTATAACCAAAAACCAGATTCTCTTTAAAATAGGAGATATTGAATTTACCTCACGTCTTATTGAAGGGCGGTTCCCTGATTACGAGCGAATTATTCCAAAAGAGAGTAAGTCTAAAGCTGAAGTTGGTACCCAGGATTTGCAAATTAATGTTCGTCGAGTAAGTCTTTTTGCTCGAGAGAGTAATAATAGTGTCAAAGTTTCTGTTACCAATGATGGAAAATTAACTATTTCTACTGACGAGACAAAGATAGGTGAAGATAAAGCTGAGGTTGATATTATTCTCACAGGTGAGAATAATAAAACAGCTTTAAATGCTGAATATCTTTTAGATGTTCTTTCTACTATTGGAACACCTAAGTTATCGCTTGAAATGAATGACAAACTCTCTCCTGTTGTAATTAAACCTTGCAACGACGAGAGTTATGTATATATTATCATGCCGCTCAAAGTTTAATCTTTTGGTTGGGCATACCTATTTTTATAGTTTTTAAAAATAGCTACATTGTTTTTTAGTGATCTGTTTTTGTGAATATAGAATCCACACCACTCATTGATCGTTTTGTGCAACCTACTTACACTCGAGTTCTCGAGACGTTTAAAAGTAGTAATCTTTTAACATTATCTGGTTCTGCTAGTTATTCTTCCAGGGTTTTTACAGTTGCTGATATTTTAAAACACTCTCAATTAAAGTTTAGAAATATTGTCTGGGTGGTGAATAATAAATCTGAAAGAGAGGTGTTTTTTCATGAAGTTCCTCGGTGGACAGGTTTACCGTGTTTTGATTTAGATTTGAAAGGTGGTGATGATTGGCAAAAGGTTGATTTAGAAAAATGTTCTCGTGATCAGAAGCGATATAATCAGCTTCATATCGCAGAGTTTTTATCAAGATTTTTTCTACCATTTTCAAAATCACTTATTGTTCCAGCTTTTTATTTTTACCTCCAATTTCCTACTTACAAAGAAGTTGAAGAAAAGATTTTTACATTAAAAGTTGGTGAAAAAGTTTCTCATGTTGATATTTTCGAGAAGCTTATTTCTATGGGGTATACTGTTGCCCCTGATAGTCAATCCATTGAAATGGGATCTTATTATAGGGCAGGGGAAAGTGTTTTGGTTTGGCCCGTAAACCTCTCTTTTATTGTTCAAATTCAGTCTGATTACGAAACTGTTGATGATTTAGTTTTTCTTGATCCAATTACTAAAGAGGTTCTTCAGAAATCTGATTTTGTTGATATTTTTTCTATTTTTTATCAAACATCAAACGGTGTTTTGTCTGATTATATAGATAAAAATACACTTTTTATTGAAGATGAGTTAGGTATTACTGATGATATGTATGAGGGGTGGAATAAGGTTGTTTCCGAAGTGTATAAAAAAACAAAAGCTATTACTTTTACACTGTTTAATGAAGATGGTGAATCCCATCAACATCTTCATTATTTAACATTTTTGAAATACATAGATTTATATGATTTTACAAATGATCTTGTAAGTAAAAAGGCTGATAACTGGAATGTTCTTGTTTTTACAAAGAGCAAAAAACAACTCACTACTATTTTTAATGACTACAATATACCGTTTTCAGATGTGTTTGATGAGGTTACGGACCATGGAAAGATTTATCTTTTAGAGGAGGATAAGGATGGATTTTTCCCATACGCTTTTCAGAATCCAGAAATTAAATTAGCAGTTATTACCGATAAGGAAATTTCCATTCTTCGTGAAGATAAAAAGAAGTCATCTAGTAATCAGAGGGTTTTTACAGACCTCATGTCTGGTCTAAAAGTTGGTGATTATGTGGTTCATGCCGATCATGGTATAGCTGTTTTTCTCGGTCTAGAGCAAAGAACGATTGATGATATTACTCGAGAGTATTTGAAACTTGGGTATGCAGAAAACGATAAACTTTTTGTTCCAATTGATCAGGCGGATAAGGTTGGAAAATATATTGGCTCCGAGGACTCAATGCCAAAACTTACTCGACTTGGCTCTACAGAGTGGAGTTCCATGACAAGTAAGGTTAAGAAGGAGACAGAATTGATTGCCAAAGAGTTACTGAAATTATATGCCGAGCGAAAACAAGCTAAGGGATTTGCCTTTCCAAGTGATGATCAAGTAGAGAAGCTTCTTGCAGAAAGTTTTCCGTACGAAGAAACACCTGGTCAAATTAAGGCAATTCTTGATGTGAAACGTGATATGGAAAAAGCTGCACCAATGGATCGACTGGTGTGTGGTGATGTTGGTTTTGGAAAAACAGAAGTGGCTGTTCGGGCTGCATTTAAGGCTGTTCGAGCAGGTAAACAGGTTGCTTTTATTTCTCCTATTACTATTTTAACCGATCAACATTTTCGAACGTTTACAAAACGAATGGGTAAGTTTGATGTTCGTATTGCCATGATGAGCCGATTTGTTGACACTAAAGAGCAAAAAAGGGTGCTTGATCGACTCGCAAAAGGTGAAGTAGATATTGTTATTGGAACTCATCGTCTCCTTCAGGATGATGTAAAATTTAAAGATCTTGGGTTGATTATTGTTGATGAAGAGCAGCGTTTTGGTGTGACACAAAAAGAAGCTCTTAAAAAAATAAAAACAGGGGTTGATGTGTTAACCCTTACAGCAACACCTATTCCACGAACACTCAATATCGCTCTTAATAAATTGCGAGATGTTACCACAATCACCACACCTCCGCCGGGTCGTTTACCTATTATTACAGAGGTTCGCAAGTTTTCAATGACAATTATACGAGAAGCGATTATGCGCGAGTTGCAGCGTGGTGGGCAGGTTTATTTCCTCCACAATAAAGTTCAAACCATTAACACCATGGCTGAGAAGTTGCGTGCACTTATCCCCGAGGCACGTGTTGGTGTTGCCCATGGTCAAATGGGTAGTGCGGCACTTGAGGAAAAGATAGTTGATTTCAAGGATCATAAATTCGATGTACTTGTAAGTTCGACTATTATTGAAAACGGAATCGACCTTTCAAATGCCAATACGCTTCTTGTAAATAATGCGGAGAAGTTTGGCCTTGCACAGCTATATCAGTTGCGAGGTCGTGTTGGACGCGCTAAGACCCAGGCTTATGCGTATTTCCTGTATCATGGGCAGAGACTCAAATTGGATGCAAAACGCCGCTTAAAGGCTATTGTGGAGGCGTCTGAGCTGGGTTCTGGATTCCAGATTGCCATGAAGGATCTTGAGATTCGTGGTGCTGGTGAAATTCTTGGTGCAAAACAACATGGCGTTATTAATGTGGTTGGTGTTGGGCACTTTATTCGCATGCTCAATAAGGCTGTTGAGGAGTTGAATTCCGGAAAGTCTGCTGATAAGGACAATGAGCCCGAGGATGTGACTGTTGAGCTTCCTTTAACGTGTTATATTCCAGATTCTTATATTGTGAGTTCGAAAGATAAGATTAGCGTGTATCAAAAAATGGCTGGTGCCGATACTTTTGAATACCTTAATGAGATGAAAGAAGATGTGGTTGAGGATTATGGAAAGATGCCAAAAGAAGTCGCAAATTTATTTAAGGTTATTGAGTTAAAATTGTATGCCAAAGAGGCGGGTGTGCTTAAGGTGAAGGTAGATAATGTTCATATGGACAAGAGTAAGCAGATTTTGTCACTTCAACTTTCAAAGAAAGTAAAACCTGAAAATATTATGAATCTCTTGGTGTATAGCCCAAAGTGGCAAATTTCTGGAAATAAACTACAGGTGGTTATTTCTGATCTTGGTATGAACTGGGTTGAAGAGCTTCAAAACTGCCTTATTAAACTCTCTGAAAAGATGTTTGGAGTGGCTGAGAAAAAGAAGTAAAAGTTCTCCCTAGGAGCTTGACTTTTTTATGTTTTTTTGTAGTTTTTTGGCGAAATGTATTAGATATAAAGTATATTGACTTTATTATTTAATGTGTTATAGTTATTTATTCATTTAATATCTTTAATGTTTATGTCTTTTGGTAAAATACTCAGTTCGGTTGGGGCGGTTGCTGCTATTGGCTTATCTCACGGCTCTGCAAGTGCCGGCGAAAAACATAATCACGCTGTCTTAGGTGTTGAAAGTACTAAGCATAATAGCATGTTGCATGGTGGGTATTTTCGTGAGATTGGTCATCATCTTTCTCTTGGTTTGGCTGCTGGAGTTGGGGCGGATTATCATGGATCGCCAGTTGGTTCTGCGGAGGCGGTTCTTGCTTATCACAAAACGGTTCGAGGTGATGTATTTGGTGTTCTTGAGGCAGGAGTTGGTGCAGAGGTTCTTAAAGGTGGGCACGGTGTACACACAGCGCCAGTTGCAAAACTAACAGGGCTTCTTGGTTATCAGGCAACACCTTCTGTTGGGGTGTATGCTGGACCAAGTGTAATTCGCGTTCCAGGTTCTATGGATGTAAGCCTTTCTGTTGGTACTGTTCTTGGATTTTAGTGGCGTTTGTGTATATTTAATCCGCGTTATTGGTTCTTTTACAAGTGGGGATGTCCGGCATTCGACATTAGAAATGTATGGTTGTATTGCAATCCGGTCGTTGCGCCAGTCCGGCCGTTATCAACGTTTGGCGCAAACTAAATGCAAAGAACTTGCAGGCAGCTTTTGCACGTGAAGAGGCTTCGGTCTTGTCATTTGCTTAATGCCAATTTCTTCTGACTTTTTCGGAAGACGCTTTTTATAGCTGATGTTTAGGCGGTTATACTAAGTGTAATATTTCTAAACTTACATTGAGCGCGGGGAGCTACGAACTCGATGAACATCTTTTAGCCTTTTGTGAGTGGTTTTTGGTTCGTTCTTTATCACATACAAAACAATCAGAGCGAACTATGATTGTAGATGTATAACAATACTTCTTTTGCACCCGGGTTCAACTCCCGGCATCTCCACCAGAAACACATTCCGCTTTTTAATGGCGGGTTTTTTGATGTGTAACTTTTTCAGCTCGTTTTTGTAGTGTTATTGTGCGCGACCAGTCCTTTTTAGCTTTGTTGTTGACATATTCTATTTTTTATATTATTGTGCTGCTTCAGGTGTTTTACCGTTTTGTATGAATCGAGAACCTTCGTTATTTCAAGTCCCTAGTAATGCTTCTCCAAAAAAGACAGCAATCCTTCCCGCTATTAGACATCGTGCTGCCGCGGTGGCCATGGCTGCTCTCGCTTTGGCTGGCTGTAATCGTCCCGGACATTGGGTTTTTCCTGATACGAATGATGGTGTGGTTGCTCATGATGCATCTAGTGATACAAGTGGTTCCGCTGTTGATGCGGGCGGTGCGCCTGATGGTGATGAGGCGTATGCTGATGCGCCTGACAGTATTGATTTTTCTGATGTTGTGACAAGTGATACTGGGGTGATCTTGGGCGATTCTCTTGAGCAAGAAGTGTCTTTCCAGGATGCTGTTAGTCAAGATGTTCAGATGGATGCCTTGCAGGCTATTGATGCGAGCTTTGATGCAACAGAAACGGCTGGTAAATTATCTATTCCATGGGGAACGGCAGTGTGGGATGGTTATGGGAAGGTTACTTGGGATCCAGATCTCAATCAGTTGCGTATGATTCCGCAGGTGGCTACACAACCAAAAGAAACTCATTCGTGTCTCGTTGTGAGTAATCAGGCTTATAGTCAGCCATATCAATTTAGTTTTACCATGAAAACCATTAAGCAGTTGCGAGAAAATTCTCCGCCGAATCCTTGGGAGGTTGGTTGGGCTGTGTTTGGTTATAAAAATACTGGCGCTGATGCGGGTAAGTTTAAATATGCTATCTTTAAGCCGAATGGTCTGGAGATAGGGGAGTCTCTTTTGAATGATATTCAAAATGATTTGTTTACTTCGGTTGTTGGACAGACAGATTTTCCAATTAATACTGATTATAATGTTGTTATTTCTGTCGTAAATAATGTTGTAACTGTTGCCGTAAATGGCACCGAGATTAAAAAATACACTATGGACAGTGCAGATGTACTTACTGCTGATGGTCTCATTGGTGTTTATAATGAGGATTCGGAGGTTGTTGTGAGTAATTTTAAGGCTGAGCAGTTGTAATGGCCTTTTTGTTTTATAGTTGGTAGACTGATTCCATGTTTTGGATTGGTGTTGCCTTGTTAAATCCGATACTTCACGCTTGGTCGAATGTTATCGATACATATTTGACGAATCGACTGGTTCGCAATGTTTGGAGTTTGGGATTTTTTACTGGAATTTTTGCGGTGATATTTTTGCCAATCGTGATTTTGATTCAATTGCCCGATGTGCCCCCGCCTTACCTGTTGCCATATTTTTTCCTGATCGGAGCGATAGAGGTTTTTTATCTTTTTCCCTACTATATATCTTTACAAAAAGAGGATACGTCTGTTGTGGCCGCTCTTTTTTCTTTGGGTAAATTTTTCATTCCAATATTCTCTTTTTTGTTTGTTGGAGAGATTTTGAGGGCAAGTCAGTATGTTGGATTTTTTATTATAGTTATTGCGAGCATGCTCCTCTCGTTAAAAAGAGCCGAAAATATTCGTCTCAATAATGCCTTTTTCTACATGCTTTTCTCTGGATTTCTTTTGGCAATTGAGGCGGTTCTGTATAAGTATGTTCTCGAAAGTGTTAGCTGGAGCACAGCCGTCGTATCAACATCCCTTTCTTCTGGATTGATTGTATTATCGTTTTTCCTTATTCCCCATGTTCGACGTAATTTGTTTGAGCAAATTCGTCAGCTGAAAGGCGTTGTAGGGCTCTTCACACTGAATGAGCTCATTGCCTTTATTGGTAACATTATTAGTCCATATGTGGTTTCTTTGGTTCCGGTCACTATTGCAAAAAGCGTAGAGGGATTTCAGCCGTTTTTTGTTTTGCTATATGCGATTATTTTTCGTCGGTGGCTGCCTGGGGTGTTCCAGGAGGTTGTTGGCTGGAAAATGGTACTGAAAAAAGTTGCCCTGTTTGGGTGTATGATTATTGGTGTTGTTTTGGTTGTGGGCTAGGTCTTTGTTCGGCTTGACTAGACGATAATTCTCACGCCACCAAGCTCATCGTATGTGAATTTGTGATTGTGATGAATAGTTCCGATGAAGATGCGATTTTTAGGAATGTCGTATTTGACCGAGGCTTTGTGAATAATTTCTGGACCAAACTCACCTTCAACTTGATGGAGATCAAGGCGGAGATGAGGGAAGACGCCTGCTTTCGGGAGAACGGGAACAAGCGCATTGAGTTCTTTCCAGACCTCCTTGTTTACCTCGTCGGTATCGTCTTTGCAGTGAAGGATGATAACGTGACGACCCGCCTCATTGGCGCTGATGTATTTGAGCGTATTGAAAAGTCTGTCTGCGCGATGAATGAAGAGGATGTAGGTTCCACGAACAACGTTGCGGAATATAACGCGGAATATTTTGTGGAGTAGTGTGGTTTGTGCGGTGTGTTTGTAAATAAAAGAAACAATATAGTCGCGGTAAATGTAAGCGCGAACAATAACCATTACTGGCAAGAAGTAAATTAAAAACAATGCGAGATTCATGATATCCATCGAGATATTCCCAATAAGACCAATAAATGTCGTTACAAATGCGAAGAAAACAAGAAGTCCTGGGAATGAGTAGAATCGCTTAAGGTCTGGTCGAGTGATTTTGAGAATGAGATTTCCAAGCGCAAACATGCTCATAACAGCCAAAAAACTGATTGCGTAAACACCAGCAAGAGAGCGTAAATCGCCGCCCGTTATGAGAAGTATTGATGCGCAGAGTGCAAAAAATGTTAATACGATTCGAGGATATGATCCTTTTGCGTTTTTGTGCGCAAACCAAAATGGCAGAGCTTCATCCACAGACATTCGATTCACAAGTCCTGATACACCAATAAATCCTGTAAGCACGCCACCACAGAGAACGAGAAATGCGTCAATAACTACGATGTATTGGAATATTGGTCCACCTACTGCTTTTGCCTCTCCTGCGAGAAGAAAGTTTGAGAGCTGTCCGATTTCTGGCATTGAGGATATTCCTAAGCAAAGAAATGCTACAAGGGGGTTGAACACAACAACACCAATAAGCATGTTGGTGAGTGTTTTTTTGAAGACACCCCGTTCCTGTTCTTCAACGAAATCTGCTGAACTTTCAAATCCTGATACGCCTAAAAGCGATGATGAAAATCCAAGAAATAACAGTACCAGCATTGATTGGTCCTTGAGGAGGTTCTGTGTGTGTGCAAAATTAATTTGAAATTGGTTTGGATGATTGAGAAGATAGTATACTCCCAAGATTACAAATGTTGTGAGCGTGAGTAGGTGAAATCCAAATATTGCGATTGCTACTTTTGATGAGTCTTTTACTCCGGAGATTACGAGCATTGCAAAAAGGCCGAGCACCAGTATTGTCGCTGGAATAACAGGTATGTTGATGATTGTTCCAAGATATTCTACAGATGTTTTTCCCGAGATAACACATGTTGCTACATACGATAAAATAGTTAGTACTCCGGCTGTCGCAGCAATATTTTTGGATGTTCCGTTGAGAAGCGCATTGTATGTTCCTCCGTTAACTGGCAGTGATTCGACCACTTCTCGATAAACACCTCTGTACAATAAAAGTACGATGCCAATGGCGAGAAGAATGAATGGGGCGTAAATGCCAGAAACTCCAATGGCGATTCCTGAGACATATAGTACGGAACTCATGATGTCATTTCCGCAAATTGCAGTAGAGGCTATTTCGCCTAATTTCTGCCGTTTTTCCCCATGTGTATTCATAGTATTTCAGAAATAGATTTTATCTTCCGCGACATTTTACCGTTGCTTTGCAAAAAGTAAATAAAATCATATAGTCTTTTTCTTATTTTTCGTTAGAATACTTGGGAATTTTTACTGCTTTCTTATGCCATTTTCCTGGGATGCCATTCCTCGGCCCATCGTTGCACTTGCTCCGCTTGCTGGCTGGACAGATTCTCCATATCGACAAATAGTGAAAAAACTTACCGATGGTATTGTGTGTTTTTCTGAGCTAACAAGTGTCGATGCGTTGCATCACAAAAGCGCCGGGACTTACAGAATGCTCGATTGGAATCCAGCAGAATATCCTCTCATTATGCAGCTTTTTGGAAAAGATGCGGAGTTTTTTGTTGAGGGCGGAAAGTTCCTTGAAGAGATGGGTGTTGCTGGAATTGATATTAATATGGGTTGTCCAACGTGTAAGATTACATCGAATGAGTGTGGATCTGCGCTTCTTAGAAATCCGCAATTGGCTGCGGAAATTGTCTATGCTTTGTCGCGCGCTGTCTCTGTTCCTGTTTCTGTGAAAACGCGACTCGGGTATGACTGTTATGATGAAAAAACATTTCTTAATTTTTGTACTGGCGTTCGAGATGCTGGTGCAAAATTGATTACGCTGCATGGACGAACTCGCAAACAGGCCTTTTCTGGAGTTGCTGATTGGGAGCCAATTTATTTAGCAAAAAATATTTTGAAAATCCCTGTCATTGGCAATGGTGATATTAAGAGTGTTGATGATGCTTTTGCCCGAATTGGAAATCTTGATGGCGTTATGATTGGTCGCGCGACGCTTGGTGACCCCTGGTTGATTGCGGAAATTGCTGCTGCTTTTCGCGGAGAAAAATATGAGAGACCAAAGACGATTCTTGAAAAACTTCCTTTGATCCGTGAGCATTTTGATCTGGCGGTTGAGGTAATTGGCGAAAGGCATGGGGTAAACGAAATGAGGAAACATCTTGCTGCCTATTTAAAAGGCTTTCCTGGAGCTTCGGATTTCGTTCACAAAATTATGCAATCGAAGACCCCCGATGCCGTTAGGGGTGTTTTTGATAGTATCGAGGAGGCGCAATCAGCTTTGACGAAGGGGATTTAAAAATGCACTTGAAATTATTTTGACTTTTTGTCAAAATACATCCCTTTTGAATACTTATTAGCTTATGGCTACCTCATTATCAGAAAGCGCGGCTCGAGAAAAGTTTTGGAATCTCTACAGGGATACTTTTGAGCAGCTGTATCGATATTGTGCCCGTCGTGCTTCGACAAAGCCGGTTATTGCCTTTATCATGAAGTCTCTCTATGAGTATGCTCTTGATGAGATTCGTCATGGTGAGGAGATTATATTAGTCGATTTATTTAAATGGGCTTATGAGTTCTTTGCGGTCCAGTCTCAGCCAAAAAAAGGTGCTGAGATGATGCAGCAAATTAAGCGAATTCACGACTTCCGTGATGTATATAACGTGAAGACTGATTCGGGTAGTCGAACGTTCCGAAGAGAGCAAATTTTGGAGAATTTTTATAATCATCTTGAGTTTAAAGAGCGAGAAGTTTTGTGGCTTAGCTTCTTTGAGGAGCTAACAGAGGCTGATCGGGCATACGTCATGGCCATGAGCGAGGAAGAGTGCACAAAATTCTTTTATGAGAGCTTGAAAAAGGCAAAACAGGTTGTTACTATGGCCACCTCTGGTCAGAAGGGTTTTGGCCGATTGGCTGCCTATTTTGGAGGGGTTTCTTCTCTCCTTAAGAATGCAAAGCAGCACGAAGAACTCGACGTTGATCAGGAGATTTATACTTCATTACGTGGCATTTTTATGGATCAATTCAGTCGAAATCCTCAGCCAGTTGCTGATACCGTTCCGCCAACAACATCTTCTGTTCCACCTATTCGTCCAGTAAGTAGCTTTGAGCCTGTTACTACTGCCAATGCGACTTCCGCTTCTTCTGCTCGGTCTGCCGATGCCTTTGATGATAATGATGATTGGATTGAAGATGAGGAGTCTTTTTCTTCGGGCTTATGGAGACGACTCCAGGGCGTTCTTGTTCTCGTTATTGTTGCAGGCTTTGGATTCTTTGCTTATACCAAATTTTTTAGTATCGATGCTCGTGTGAACCGTCTGTTGCAGGATACGCGCGTTGTCTTCTCTGAAGAGTTTAAGCCTGAAGAGAAAACGGCTTTTGTTCAGGAAGTTCTTTTGGCTCTCTCGAAAAATAGAAGCTTTGATTCTCTTGATGTTCGCCATAGCTCTAAAAACTTTGTTGAGGTTAAGTTCACTTCAAAAGATAGCGGTATTGAGGACTTTGTTCTTTATCCAGAAGTTCAAAAGTTTGACGCTCCTAAGTGGCAGCCTAAGCAATATTTGAAGATTAAGACTGTGAGTTAATTCGAAAGATATTCTTTCAAAAAATCAGCTACTTGATGCATTGCTCGTCCGCGATGGCTGATTTTATTTTTCTCTTCCGGCGTCAGGGCTGCATATACTTTATTAAAACCGTCTGGCTGAAAACAGGCGGAGAGGGGAATGCCATGTGGTACAGCTGTTTTTGGTTCCGTGTGGAGAAAGCCTGGGCATATGCCGTCGAAGGTATATGTCTCGGTTTTTCCGGTTTTTTTATTCATGATAGTTAATGCTGCGGTGCAGTGAAAACGAGCCGTATGTTGTTCTCGTGGTTTTTTCTTGAGCTCTTTGAGAAAGTAGTCGAGCCATTCTTCGTCACTTGCCTCTGCTCCAGCGCCCCAGCGCCTTGTTTTAAGCCCTAGCTCGTTCGGAAAAGCGTCTATCTCGATACCTGAGTCTTCTGCCAGTGTTGCTATTTTTGATTTTTCAAAATAAAAGGCGCTTTTGATTTTAGCATTTTCTTTGTATGTTCCTCCGTTTTCATCTGGGGATTCGATTATTCCGAGATCCTGTGGCGTGATCATTTTGATAGGGAGGGAGGCGAGAACCTCTCCAATCTCTAAAAATTTTCCCTTGTTGGTCGTTCCGATTAAGAGTTCAAACATATGTTGATTACGTTTTATATGTTGTTAAAGAGGGTCAAGTGGAATAAAAAACATATTAAAAAATTTTTCTCGTTCTTCTTGTGCGGATGCGATAAGTTTTTTTCGAATATTCTGGATTTTTATTTTTTGAATAGGGCTTTTTGCCTCATTTTCTAGCATATATGTCATTTTAATCGCACTTGATGGATCACGTGTTTCTACCGTGTTGTGTGTATTATTCTTCAATAAATTTAGATAACTTTCTAACATGGTTATGTATCCTTTTACCATATTTTCAGATACTTCTATTTTATTCTTGGCCATTATTTTAAATAGATTGAGATGATAGTCGAGATTATTAAATCGATCGACACTGAGCGTTCGATAATTTGTTTTTTCCGCTACATCATATCTCTGATTTTTCATCAAGAGTTTTGTCCATGCGTTGAATCCTTCTGCATATAGCGTATTTCTACTTGCCATTGCTATGAAAAGCTTGTTGGCCAAGTTGTCATTTTTTGTTTCGATGGCATTTTCTCCTTCAAGGAGAATAGCATCTTCGAAGAAAAGCGGGTGTGTATTGGCAAATATTTTTCCAGCCTCTTTGTATTTCTCTTCTGCCATAAGAGCCTTTCCGTTGGTGATTTTTATTCGTTGATAGGTCTCATATACTCCTGCTAGCGATATGACACATACAGCGAGAGTTGTAAGTGATATTATAATACGTCGCGGAGTTATCAGGGTAGATGAGACTGTTTTGTTTTTCATGCCCATATTCACAATAATCCCTAATTCTAGCCATAAAAGCACGGCACATGAAACAAAATTTAGATTATAATCAATGAGATTGTGCATTATAATCCCTCCGATAGAGAGAAGAATTGTCGTCATAAGCTCATTTTCTTCTTTTGATCGAATGCCTATAAAAATTACAAGCCCCAGAAGAAGTATATAAATCATTGTCGATGGCACTCCAAAATCTACTGCATGTTTTATGAACATGTTATGGGGATGCTCAGAATTTGCTAGTGGTTGTGTTTGATAATGAGGAAAGGCAAATCTAAACGTATCTGGTCCAAATCCCCAAATTGGGCGGTCTTGAATCAGCCTGAATCCTCCTTTCCAGAAACTAATTCTTTCGTTTATGGATGATGTTTTTTCATCTGATTGAAGTGTGGCCTTTTTGCTAAATTCATTTGTTGCAAATGTATCGGGTCTTGCATATTGAATTGCTCCAGTAGTTAGCAGGGTTAATACGACAAGCGCGACGAGTGGTTTTTTGATTTTTAATATTCTTTTAACAAGAATAAAGCCTACGATAAGCCCTGCGACCGCAATTCCTCCTCTTGAAAATGTTAAAAAGAGCGTTGTAAATATTATGGTATTTATCGTGAACCAGGCTATTTTTTCGCTTTTTTTCTGATTACTTTCTGTGCTGTTGAATGCTTTTGAAAATTGCACAAGAGTGTGTGGCAATAGGCCTATTAGGAAGAGCGCCAGTGCATTTGGATATCCGGTTGTGAGATATGGTAATTGAGCGAATGTACTAGAGAGTCGATCGATCGGCGTCGAGACATATATCACTATTCCGAATATACAAAGTCCAGCTGTGATAACCGATATTGCAGTGAAAAATTTTATTATGTTTGATTTTTCGATATCTAATTGTGCAACCAATAGCATTGTCATAACCCCGGATATGAGTGTTGTCATCGTAATAAATCCAAAGTCTTGCATGCTTGACATGACCCATCCGCCCATAATACTTAACAGAAAAAGCATGCTTATTCCCAGGAGTAGCGATGGTATTTTTGGCTCAAGCTTTGTCTTTCTTCCCAGAAAAACCCCGGCCCAGATCGGCAATAGCATGATTGTCCAAAGGAGGTGTGCATGAAATGATATTCCTCCTCTGTGAAGAGCAGAGACGACAATGAGGAGAAATATGAGAATGAGTGGAATATTTTTTTTCACCCGGCCAATATACCACACCCGGAAATGTTTGACACTCTAGCCAGATTTGTTACCTTTATAAGGTCACAAATATTTTGTGATTCTCACCCTCCTCACTCCCTTTATTATTATGAAAAACGTCTTTAAAAAGCTTGCCAAGTATATTGGCCCAGGTGTCATTACTGGTGCTTCCGATGATGACCCTTCGGGTATTGCTACCTATTCTATGGCTGGAGCTGGCTTTGGTCTTGGTTTTTTGTGGGTTGCTTTTTTGACCACTCCTCTCATGATTGCTGCGCAAGAGTTGTGTGGTCGTATTGGTCTTGTGGGCGGGGGTGGCCTTGTTCAAGTTTTAAAAAAGAACTATTCGAAAAAGATTCTCTATGTTTTGGTTTTCCTTCTTGTGGCTGCTAATACTGTTAATATTGGTGCTGATCTTGGGGCTATGGCTGATTCTCTGCGCCTTCTCTTTCCACAGTTTCCTTTTATCTGGCTTGCCGTTGGCGTTACAATTTTAACTGTTTTTCTTGAAGTTTTTCTTAGCTACGAGACATATGCTCGTTATTTAAAGTATCTTACTCTTTCTCTTTTTTGCTACATTGGCGTCGCGTTCTTTATTCAAATTGATTGGAAGGATGTTGCTATTAATGCCATTATTCCTTCGGGAGTCTACAACAAAGAATTTTTTCTCATGCTTACCGCTATTCTTGGTACGACGATTTCGCCTTACCTTTTTTTCTGGGAGGCTTCTCAGGAGGTAGAGGAGGAGATTTTGGCTGGTCGTAAAACGCTTAAAATGCGAAAAGGTGCCTCTAAGGAGGAGATTTCCGATATGCGATGGGACACTTCGGTTGGCATGATTTTTTCAAATATCGTTATGTTCTTCATCATCGTTGTTGCTGCGATGACTTTTGCGAAAAATGGTATTCACCAAATTCAAACCGCTCAACAGGCCGCTCAGATGCTTCAGCCTCTTGCGGGCCGCTATGCTACCCTCGTGTTTGCTACCGGTATTATCGGAACAGGTCTTTTAGCTATTCCCGTTCTCGCGGGTTCTGCTGCCTTTGCCTTTTCAGAAATGTTTAACCTTAAGCGTGGGCTCAGTCTCAAATATTATCAGGCCAAGGGTTTTTATGGGGTTATCGTCGTTTCTCTTCTCGTTGGGCTTGTTATTAACTTCCTTGGAGTTAGTCCGGTAAAGATGCTTTTCTATAGTGCGGTTTTGAATGGTCTTATCTCTCCAGTTCTTCTCATGTTTATCTTTCTTACCGGCAACAACGAAAAAATTATGGGTAAGTGGACGAGTGGAAATTATTCAAATGTTGGCGTCTGGGTAACTATTCTTCTTATGCTTTTCTCGGCGCTTTCTATTATTTTCGGATTCTTCTTCTAAGACATCGACCTCTGCTACAACAATAAAAAAACCTTCGCAATGATGTGAAGGTTTTTTTGAAGACTTAATTAAGTTCTGTGAGTGTTAAGCAGCTGCTCCTGGAACCTCTGTAGCCTTGACGATCTTGTACATACCGCCACCGCATACTCCGCAGCGTCCTTTTGCAGCATGACGACCGTTCTTCATTACGACGTATTCAACGTCAACCATATCTCGGCGATTTACGCCTTCGTTCTTATTGCATTTTGGGCAAAGACCTTGCATGGGTAGTAAATTAAAATATAAGATTACTGATTAGTTTTATTATATCACAATTTTCGTAGCTTTGTCCAGCTTTGAATTTTAAAATATTGTCAAATAGCTTCATTTCAGCTTTGAATGTGTATATAATATAGGTATGAAATTCGTCTTTTTGGATCGAGATGGCACCCTTATAGAGGAGCCAACAGACTGTAAAGTTGATAGCTTACAGAAGCTTCATTTTAAGCCGGGAGTTTTTGAGGGATTGCGTCAGTTGCGTGAAGCTGGTTATGAATTAGTGATGGTGACCAATCAAGATGGCATTGGTCATGGTGCTTTTACGTGGGAGGTTTTTGATGAAGGACAAGATTTTATTATGAGCGAGTTAGAGAAACGAGGTATTCGTTTTTATGATGTTTTTATTTGTCCCCACTTTCTCGAAGAAGGCTGTGATTGTCGCAAACCCCAGATTGGACTTGTGAAAGAATTTATCTGGGAGAACGAGATGGAGCCAGAAGATTCCTACATGGTTGGTGATCGTTCTACGGATGTTGAGTTTGGAAAAAATCTTGAAATACGCTCGGTGTATCTTTCAAATCCAAGATTTCCCCTCGAAAAGGGTATTGTTGCGGACTACGAGGCTTCAGATTTTTTTGATGCAGTGCAATATATTCTCAGCGAGAAATAATTTGTCTGAGAGCGATTTGCTACTCACTATAATCTCTATCTCTATGGCGTTGAAAAGAGTGGTAGTCCTGCGCCTGGTGCGCTTCCGCTTATTCCTACAGGAATTTTATTTGGAATAGGTGTGTTGTTTGGATCTATCGAAATTGGTCCAGGCCCTATTGGGGCTACGCCGGCAGTTTTTATCTGTACTGTTCCTTCGCCGCTATATCCATTTTGATCATGCACCACAACTCGAATGACATACGATGTTCCCGGCAGTGCATTTTTTGGAACCTTTATCGTTGCTGAATCAAATGGCGCTGAGGTTTGTGTTGCACGAACGATGTCGTTGAAATAATAAGTGACATCCTTCACGCCGTTATCCGCCTTGTACTTTATTGATACGTTAACTAGATTGTCTGTAAGTGTCTCGTATGCCGATGGCGATGTAATACTGACCACAGGAGCCTTTTCTAGTTTATCCTGAAGACAAAGAGGGGATACTTCTGTTGGAGGTGTCGTAGCGCCCGCTTCTTCCTTGTCTTTGTTGGCATTAAACCACTGGTATATTCCATCTTTCCATGCCGTGTTGTCTGATGGATCGCTGTAGAGTTGATATGCTTTTTCTTGAACGTATTCCGCTGGACAGAATTCGTTTGCGAGAAGGTTGTTTCGTGTATCGATCTTTACCTTTTTGTAAGAGCTTTCTACTTCTGTTGGAATTGCAAAGCTTGCAAATACTTCTGTTCGGAGTTTATCTGCTGGCGTGTTTTCACCCGGAAGAAGTCCAGTAAGTGTTGATATCGTTATATCTTTAATTCCTTCTGGTCGAGGGAATGCTTCGTCTGGTTTATCTTTTAATGCGGCTGACATAATTTCTTTCCAGATTGGTGCTGCGACATTTGATCCATCCGCATTTGCACCCAAAGGATCGCCCCGATTATTACCAACCCAAACAGATCCAACAATAGAAGGTGTGTAGCCCATCGTCCACAGATCCATTGGATATGCGACTCCTTTTGATTTTGATTTATTGGTTGATGTTCCTGTTTTTGTAGCGACGGTGTGTCCGGCAATGTTCAAATTTTGACTTACTTTGATAGAAGCATCTGAAAGAATATTATCAATTAGATATGAAACTTCTGGATCTAGGGCTTCTTCCCATTGATTAATAGAGTTTGGATCAAATTCTTCGATAGTCTTTCCGGTTGCATCTTGAATCTTGAGAATCGCCGTCATTTCTGGGCGCTTTCCCATATTTGCAAAGACGCTATATGCCGTAACCATATCAATCATCTTTACTTCTGCAGCACCGATTGCGAGAGGGTATCCGTAATCAAAATCAGGCTTGAGTGTTGTGAGACCCATCTTTTGTGCGAGCTCAATGATTGGGCCTTTTTCTCCGTCGAGGTAGTATGCCTTGATTGCTGGAATATTGCGTGATTGTCCAAGTGCGGCACGGATAGACATTGGTCCACGGAATGATCCATCGTAGTTTTGTGGCTTGTCTGGTCCAATACTCAATGGGGTGTCGTAGAGAACTGTTGCTGGCGTGTAGCGTTTCAAGAAAGCCTCAGCATATACGAATGGTTTGAAAGATGATCCCGGTTGACGTGCACGAGTTGTAACATTTACGTTTCCGTCGATGTCGGCATTCCAGTAGTCACGTGAACCAACCATAACAAGAATTTGTCCTGTTTTTGGGTCTGCGAAGAGTGCGGCTGCATTTGATGCCTTGTAGGTCTTTTGATAGCTTTCTGCGCGTTTTGCCATGCTCTGTTCCGCAACGTCTTGGAGGTTCCAGTCGAGCGTTGTGTATACCTTGAGCCCACCTCTTTGTACGATTTCTTTTCCATATTTTTCTTCGAGATAGTTTTGAACATATTCCACAAAGTGTGGAGCTTTTCGAAGTGATTTGTATGGCTTAAATTCAACCTTTTCCATCTCCTTTAGGGCTGCGGCCTTTTCTGAAGTAGTGATGAATCCAAGCTCATTCATACGCCTTAACACAACATCTGCGCGCCCTGGAATGTAAACTTGATGTTCATTATCAATGATGTTTGTTTTTCCAATAAGCCCCGGAGTATATTCGTTTTCTTTGAGATCATTTGCTGTTTTGATGGTTCGTTTTTGAAGCTCTTCTGGGTCAAAAGCCTTGCTTACAAGACTGTAACGATGGCTTCCGTATGGATTGTAGTAGGTTGGTAATTGTGGAATGCTTGCAAGAATAGCACTTTCTGCAAGCGTGATATCTGCTGCGTTTTTTCCAAAATACATTTGAGCTGCTTTCTGAATTCCATAGGCACTGTTGCCATAAGGAATTTGATTGAGATAGAGTTCAAGAATTTTTTTCTTGTCGTATTTTTGTTCGACACGAACTGCCATAATAAGCTCACGAATTTTTCGAACGATACTGTGTTCTGGTGTTAAGAATGCGTTTTTTACGTACTGCTGAGTAATTGTTGATCCACCTCGTGCCTGGCCAATTCCAAATACTTGGTGAAGTCCTGCAGCTGCGATACCGGTCATATCGAAGCCTTTGTGCTCCCAAAATTGACTATCTTCGATTGCGATTGTTGCGTTTACTGCGTATGGAGCAATTTTGTCATAGGTAATTGATTCTCGGTTTTCTTCTCCGTGAATTGTTGAAAGTAAAATTCCGTTCCGATCGTAAATCTCTGTCGTGAGAGCTGCTGTTGAGCCGATGTTGTCTACACTTGGTAATCCAATTGAAAGTATGGCAATAGATGCAAAGAAGAGGAATGTTCCAATAGCTATTGCTGCAACTCCTGCTGTAATGATCCAGGCAATAACTCGTTTTGGAGTCCATGGTCTCTTTGGTCCTGGCGCGAAAAATGTTGAAACTTTATTGATAGCTGCCCCTGCCGCACTGCTTGTATTGCCTGCATTACCACGTCGTTCAATGGCGTTTTGATACTTATCGTGAATTTTTTTGTGAAGGTCCATAGTTATTTGGTTGTTTGATTGAATTTTCCTTTAAATATACCGATCTGCACCTCTTCGGTTACAGACTCAAACAGTACTATACTGAAAAATTTTAGCTTTGTCGAGTGTGTCGAAAGCTATCGTATTGCTCCTCCCATGCTTTCTATTTTTTCAGCGATGGCTTTCTGGGCAATCACCATGTCCTCATCTGTAAGTGTTCGATCTTCTGCCTGGAGCAGAATGTTAAATGCGAGCGATTTTTTGCCTGTTTCTATTTTATCGCCTTCGTATTGATCGAAGAGGTAGGCTCGCTTGATGAGTTGTAGATTCGTGTGCTTGATGGCTTTTTCGAGTTCACCAGCCGTTATTTTTTTATCTATAAGGATAGCGATGTCGAGCTCGATGCCTGGGAATTTTGGAATTGCTTTGTATTTTGTGTCTTTTGCTCCGAGCTGTTCTTTGAGAAGTTTTGTGAGATTTATTTCAAAAATTGCGACGTTTGATGGAAGGTCGTGAGCATTTGCAATTTCCGGATGGAGTTCGTAAGTGCGTGCAAAAGGTGGTTCATCGCTGAGATCTTCTGCCGTTGTTGCGAGCTCCGCATATCGATTTGGGTGTGCAGTAGGGCAGAATGTCTCGCCCTTTTTCCATTCTTGGGTAGTCACGTTCAGCGAGTTACAATACGTCTCAACAATGCCTTTTGCTGCGAGAAACGCCGAAGGATATTTTGAACTAATGATGGCGCCTGTGATGATGATTTCTTCTCGTGGGAAAAACTCCTGCTCTTCATTGTAGGTTCGTCCAATTTCGTAGATCGCCATTTCCTTTTTGAACCGGAGATTGCTGATGAGGTTTTTTAGAAGATTTGGAACGAGACTTGTTCGAAGATGTGTCTGTTCTGATGAGAGATAATTTTCGAGTTTAAGGTGAAGATCTTCTGGAAGATCGCACTTTTGAAGGTCTTCTTTTCCATAGAACGAGTAGTTGTATACTTCGCAGAGTCCGAGTTTGAGAGAGAGAATGTCTCGTGATTTGTGCTCAAGTTTTCTCTGCTCGTTTTCTCGTGGAAGGTTGATTGGCAGTGATGGAAGTGTTGGTGCAATTTTTTCGTAACCGTGTGCACGCGCAACTTCTTCGAGAATATCATCTTCGTTATTGATGTCCTTGGTTGCTCTAAATGATGGTACTGTAATCTCGAGGAGCTTTGGCTTTCCCGAGAGTGCTTTTACGCCGAATTGAAGTTTTTGTAATATCAACTTCATATCTGTTAGTGATATTTCTACTCCAATTTTTGCTGCAATTTTTTCTGGGTTTACCGTAATAACTTTTGTTGGGAGTTTTGTGGAGTAGATGTCCACGATGCCACCTTCGAGCTCTGCTTTTGGACAGAGTTTTTTGATGAGTGTTGCTGCTCGGAGGAGTGCTGGCATGGTCATTTCCGAGTCGAGAGATTTTTCATAACGTTGTACGGCATCGGTCCTGAGTCCGTGTCTTTGTGAGGCTTTTCGTACAATTCCTGGTTGCCAATTCGCTGATTCAAGAATGATTTCTGTTGTGTCGTTGTTGATTTCTGATTGTACGCCACCCATAACCCCTGCGAGCGTGAGGACATGTGTGCCATTCGTAATAACTGGATCTTCAGCCGTAAGGTCATGTGATTTATGATCGATGGTTTCTAATTTTTCGCCTTTGTGTGCGTAGCGGATTTCAAGTTTGTCAGTGCCTACTATTTTTCTGTCATACGCGTGCATCGGCTGTCCAAGTTCGTACATGACGTAATTCGTGACGTCCACAATATTATTTACTGGACGAACGCCAACAGCAATAAGGTCTTTTTTAAGCCAATCTGGAGACTCTTTTACCTGGATATTTTTAACAATCATCGATGTGAACCGTGGACAGATTTCTTTGTCGTGGACAGTGATCGAGAGTGAAGATTTGTGGGTCGGAATTTCTGAATCTTTGAGAATCTTTACGGCTTTTTCGTATGGCTTGAGTTTTGTGTCGAAGATTGCGGCCATCTCTCGTGCGATTCCATAATGACCCCAACAGTCCGGTCGGTGAGTGAGTGATTTGTTGTCGATTTCCAAAATCACATCACTTTTTCCGAGGAGATTACCTATATTTTGACCTGCTTTGATGTCGAGTTTTTTTGTTGGGCTGTATGTTTTTAGATCGAGAACGCCCTTTACCCCTGCTGTCATTTCGAGCCCGACTTCTTCGCCACCACAAATCATGCCATTACTTTCTACACCACGTAGGTTGGCTTTTTCTAAGGTGATGAGATCGCCCTGACCGTGCCAGCGTACGCGACTTCCTGGAAGTGCGACGATAACCCACATGTCTTCTTTAATATTTGGGGCACCGCAAACAATCTGTAGTATACCTCCATTTTCTGTACCAACATCCGTTTGTGTGACACGCAATTTATCCGCATTTGGATGTGGTTGGATGGATTTGATCTGTCCGGCCACAATATATTTCCATGCCTCTCCTTCGTTCATAACACCTTCTACCTCCGCGGTTCTAATTGTAAAAAGTTGCCCGAGTTCACTCGGATTAATGTTTGGAATTTCTACAAATTTTTGCAGCCAGTTTAATGATATTTTCATCTTCTAAAATTGTTCTAAAAATCTAAGATCGCCGTTCATTAAGTGACGAATGTCATCAATGCCGTATTTCATCATGACGAGGCGAGTGAGTCCGAAACCGAAGGCCCATCCTTTGTAGATTTCTGAGTCGATGCCACCGGCTTTCAGAACGTTTCTGTGAACCATGCCCGCACCCATAAACTCCATCCATCCCGTGTGTTTGCAAACACGACAGCCGGTTCCTGCACAAAGAAGGCACCACATGTCGAGTTCGATTCCTGGCTCAACAAAAGGGAAGTAGCCTGGTCGAAATCGCACTTTAGTTTCTTTTTTGAAGAGTCGTGTGAGAAACTCTGTCATCACACCTTTGAGTTGTGCGAGAGTAATATCTTTATCTATAAGGAGTCCTTCTACTTGGTAAAAGGTTGAGTCGTGTGATGCATCTGTTGCTTCATAACGAAATACTCGTCCCGGCATAATTACTCTAAGAGGAGCGCCATATCTTTCCATGGTTCGAATTTGCGTTGGAGAAGTTTGTGTGCGAAGGACCATTTTCCCGTGCTCTGCGTGCTGTTTGTCTGTTACGAAAAAAGTATCCTGCATATCTCGTGCGGGATGATCTTTTGGCACGTTGAGACTTTCGAAGTTGTAATATTCTGATTCTATTTCTGGCCCATCCATAACAGCAAATCCCATCTGTCCAAAAATTTCCTCTACTTCTTTTTGCACTTGAGAAAGAGGGTGAATGTGACCTGTTTGAAATGGCACACCTGGTCGCGTGATATCGAATGTATCGTCGTTGAGTTGCTTCTCGAGCTCTTCTTGTTCGAGATTGTATTGCTTGGTTTCGAGAGCTTCTTCGAGTGTTTTTTTGCCGTGGTTGAGCGCCTGACCTGCAGCAGGCTTTTCTTCATTTGGCAAATCTTTGAGTCCCTGCATAATGGTCGTGAACGAACCTTTTCGTCCAAGATACTTCACGCGAAGTTCTTCGAGTTGCGCGAGTGTTACGGCACGAGCAATCTCTTCCTTGCCTTCCTGAACCAGTTTTTCGATGAGTTCTTTCATGTAGTGTGTTTTGACTTTGTTATTTTAGCTTACTTTGTTTCTGCTGTCAGGAGGGATTTTTTTGAGGACGGTCTTGCGGGCGGGGTATTGTTTTCTGAGACGTTGTCCGTTTGTATAGTAAAAAGATATCAAAACGGACACAGCGACATGTTCAAATATAACAAATGTATCTCGCCATAATAACAAAAAACCTGCCCTTTATGGGGGCAGGTTTATATTGTTTAGAAAAATCCTTCGAGGATTTGTCCGATAGAGACTATCGAACTGCGTCCTTAAGTGACTTACCAGCCTTGAAAGCAGGAAGCTTCATAGCTGGGATCTTGATCTTCATTGAAGGGTTTCGTGGGTTGACACCTGTTCGTGCCTGTCGCTTTGAAACACGGAAGATCGGAAGAGCAGTGATTGTTACACTTTCGCCACGCTTAAGTGACTTAGTGATGTGAGCAAGAACTGCATCGAGAACCTCGCCTGCAGCCTTTTTTGTAACGCTAGCAGCGTTAGCAGCTGTGTTTACCAAATCCTGTTTTGTCATAGGATGATTGGGTTAAAATAAATAATATTTTTGAATGGGGGATGTAGTGTTAGTTCGAAAACTAAGTGCTACATCACGAAATTCAAAGGCATTATAATTTTCGCACATTCTTTTGCAAGAGATTTTGTTTTATTTCCGCTGAAAACATGTTGTTGCGACATAATTGCAAAAATATGTAAACCTGTTTTTGGCTTGTTTAAGCTGAAATTTGAAGGTGCCTTCCGGGTGAAAAGTTATGCACAATTTGACACGCGGCGAATTCTGAATACAATCAGAAAGTATATGAGTAAAGATTTGGTCATTGTTGAGTCTCCTACAAAAGCGAAAACGATCTCGCGTTTTTTGGGTGATAAGTACGTCGTTCGTGCCTCGATGGGTCACGTACGCGATCTTCCAAAATCAAAAATGGGTGTTGATATTGACCACAACTTCGAACCACAATATTTGATTCCACAAGATAAGAAAAAAGTTATTGCCGAACTCAAGTCGTTTATACAAAAAGATACAAAACTCTGGATAGCGACTGATGAGGATCGAGAGGGAGAGGCGATTGGCTGGCACCTTCTCGAGGCACTCAAGGTTGATCCGAAGAAGCATAAGATTGAGAGAATCGTCTTCCATGAAATTACTGAAGGAGCTATCAAAAATGCCTTAGAGAACCCAAGAAAGATTGATGAGCACCTTGTTGATGCTCAGCAGGCTCGACGTGTCCTCGACCGTTTGGTTGGTTATGAGCTCTCTCCTTTATTATGGAAAAAAGTTCGATATGGTCTCTCGGCTGGTCGTGTTCAGAGCGTTGCCGTTCGATTGATCGTTGATCGTGAACGCGAGATTCAGGCATTCACTCCGGTTGAGTACTGGAGTATTGTTGGAAATTTCACTACAAAAGAGCAGCAGCAGTTTTCTGCGGCCCTTACCAAAATTCATGGAAAAGAGGCGATTGTCAGCAACGAAGCTGAAGCGATGTCTATATATAATAAGGTAAAAGATTCTCCATTTCATGTCGCGAGTATCGACGAGAAAGATGTTCGTCGTTCGCCGGCTGCTCCATTTACGACTTCAACACTTCAACAGGAAGCTTCTCGAAAACTCGGTTTTTCTGTGAAGAAAACGATGATGATTGCTCAGCAGTTGTACGAAGGTGTAACTATCGGTGGTCAACCTACGGCACTTATTACTTATATGCGTACCGATTCGACAAACTTGTCACAAACGGCTTTGGATCAAGCAAAACGCGTCATTGCTGATTTGTATGGAAACCCATATTTACTTAGCGAGCCACGACGATTTAAATCGAAAAAAGGTGCGCAAGAGGCTCACGAGGCGATTCGTCCGGTTGATATTGCGATCGATCCGTCTCAAGTAAAAGATGATTTGAATAAGGATCAGATTCGACTCTATGAACTTATTTGGAAACGAACAGTTGCTTGTCAGATGGCAGAGGCTGTTTTGAAGCAAGTTGGTGCGGACATTACGCCTGATCGTGCTCCTGAATATATTTTCCGTGCGACTGGTCAAACCGTTGTCTTCCCTGGATTCATGAAGGTATATATGGAGGGAAATGATCTCGAAGATGACGAACAAGAGTCAAAAGATGGTGAGAAGTTAATGCCAAAACTTTCTGCACATGAAGAGGTCGACCTCAAAAAACTTCTTCCTGATCAGCACTTTACGAAGCCACCTGCACGATATACGGAGGCATCACTCGTGAAAAAACTTGAATCAGAAGGGATTGGTCGTCCATCAACATATGCTCCGACTATTTCAACGATTATGGCTCGTGAGTATATTGAAAAGGAAGGAAAGGCCTTGAAACCGACCGATCTTGGAATACTTGTCACAGATCTTCTTGTCGCGCACTTTCCTAACGTCATTGATTATAAATTTACCGCAGATGTTGAAGAAGATTTAGATAAAATTGCTGATGGTGAAAAAGAGTGGGTACCTGTTATTCGTGCTTTCTATGAGCCATTTCATAGGCTTATTGTTCAGAAGGATGCTGATATTTCAAAAGACGATGTAGTGAAAGAAAGAATCCTCGGAGTTGATCCGAAGACGGGACTTGATGTTATTGTTTTGAGTGGACGATTTGGTCCGTATGTTCAACTTGGACATCTCGAGAAAAAAGAAAAAGTTCCAGCAAAGAAGGTGAGTACGAAGGGTATGTCGAAGGAACAGAAGGAGGCCTTGAAGGCTGAGAAACTTGCTGAAAAAGAAGAAGCAAAGAAGAATAAATTACGAAGTGCATCGTTGCCGAAGAATGTTTCTCGTGAAGCGGTAACCCTTGAGCAGGCACTTAATTTATTGAGTTTTCCAAAAGAGCTTGGAGATATTAACGGAGAAAAGGTTATTTTGCTCCTTGGACGTTTTGGTCCTTACTTCAAAATTGGTGAGAAGAAAAATGTTTCTGTTCCTCCAGATGCCGATCCGTTGACGATCGATTTTGAACAGGCGAAAGTTATTATTGCTGATAGTGATCATAAAAAAGCGACTGCCGGCGCGGCACTTCGAACGCTCGGAATTGATCCGGTAAGTGGTGGAGAGGTGAGCGTGAAGAGTGGACGATTCGGTCCGTATGTTACTGACGGAAAAACAAATGCATCTCTTTCTAAGAAATTTGATCCCGAGACAGTTACTCTCGAAGAAGCTGCGGAAATTTTAGTGAAAAAACGTGAACGTGGCCCAAGTCGATGGGGTGGTCGCGGAAAAGGAAAGAAGTAGTAGTGATCTCATATTTGTAAATGCATATCAGAAGTTACTGATAATATATTTTGTTGTTTCTAAAGCAGCCTTAGAGTATACTTGATCAAGTGAATTACGCCACCCTCCTCACTCATGGTGCCTTCTTCAAACGTAACTCTTGGCGAGTTGCGAGCGTTTTTGTGATTGGATTATTCGCTGCTGTTTTGTTCTTTGGCGGAGCGAATGTCGCGAGGGCTGCTACCGATCCTTTGAGCGGGTTGCCTTGCGCAGAGTTAAGCGGAGATACTCAGCCAACTATTGATGCGAATGGCTATATGAACTCCGGTGCAATGTACTTCGGTCAGTACAAGGTTGGAAGGCCTACTACGAGTCCTTGGTGGGCTGGATTCAATATTACTAAGCCTGTGTACTATGCACCTGCAGGAAGCGCTGCATGTGTTACCGAAAAAGATGGAAAAGCGTATCTTCAGGGTTGGGTTTGGAATGATAATATTGGATGGATTAGTTTGTATTGTCCCCCTACGAGTCTTAATCGTGGTATTCCTTGTGGACCTGTCACATATGGTGTTCAGATTGCACCTATTCCTGGTAGCAATCCTGCTGAGTGGGTTTTTTCTGGATATGCCTGGGGTAATGCGGGTTGGATACGCATGAATTGTGATGCTACTTCTGGATACGGAGATTCAAGTTATTGTGCAACGAGCAAACATGCCGTTACTCTTGATTACGGCTTGAAGATGGTAAAAGTTGCTGCTTATGATTGGCTTAATCCTACCGCACTTACTCCAACAACGGGTAAGGCGTGGGCATGGACGAGCGGCTTGCAGTGGCTTTCTTTTGGGGGCATGAAGGTTCCTCTTGGTGCCTGCGCAAATCCTGCGTTGTGCGACAATGATGATGCTACGTTTGTAAATTACGAAGGCGATGTTTTGGTGACGAAGAAGATGGTTCCGAATCAAGAGGCTACAGTTTCAGTTACGATGAGTAATAGCGGTACATTAGCTTGGGCTCCGGGAGCTCAGCCAGATAAAAGTCATTATATGCTTTCTCCTGTTCCTGGCGCTGATGTATGGAAGGTTGATTCGAGTCCAAATCCTGCCGTTCCTGGTCAACTTCAGATGGTTACCAATTCGGTTGTTCCGGGTAAGTCTAGGACGTTTACGTTCAAGATCAAGGCACCTGCTGTTAAGGGTACATATAACTTCCAGTGGCAGATGAAAAAAGATGTTGCCCCTGGTTTCTTTGGCCAGAAGAGTGACCTGATTCAGATCGTCGTCGATGATGCCGCTGTCAAAAAAGTCGGACCATTTGGAAATCCTGGAGAGTTTTTGACTGTAGTGCGTGAGCCAATTTATATTAATAGTACCTCTGATGATTCTACTGCCACAAGTGCGAATGCTGCCGTTAATCCTGTCACTCCAGCCCAAGTTCGCAATTTAGTGTATCGCAATGTTCAGAAGTGGAAGAAAGTAGCATCAACAAGCTGTGGTCAGAATGGTAGTTTGCTTCTTCAAAATGAGAACTCGAAGGACACCGTTTATTATTGTAAGGGTGATGTACGTATTCTTCCCGGAAAGTGGACGGGCAATAAAACGATCATCGTTGATGGAGGTAATGTGCATATTTTAGGCAGTCTTTATTCTACAAAGGGTCAGCTGGGAATTATTGCGCTACGAAGTAAGCTCAATGATCCTTCGCAAGGTAATGTGTATGTCTATCCAGATGTCCGCGATCTTCGTGTTCAGATGTATGCTGATGGGTCCGTGTATCCTGTTGTAGCTGATCTTGCTACCGATACTGCCGTTTTGCAGAGCAATGGATCTCCAAGTATTTCAAACGCTAATTATGGAGTTGCTCCAGGTAATACACTTTTTGGACAGCTCTATTTCCAAGGCATGATTATCTCGAATAATAATCCCAATACAGAAGGTGCTACAGGAGATGAGCAGCTCAAGAGTTTGGGTTCTTTGAGATCCGTACCTACAGACCCTGAGTCGGGAGCACCTCTTTCGTGGAATGATTATTTTATGTATGTTTCTGAGGTCAAGAACGGTACTCTTGATATTACCGATCCGGACACAGGGGAAGTTTCTACTTCAGTGAAGTATACCGGTTACCCTGTGAGCGAGGAGAAGGCGAAGCGAAAGAGCGCGAATTATACGCCTACTGAAAAACAGGCTAAGTTTTCAGTCTTTATCAACTATGAGCCACCAGCTCAAAATCTTCCGGGCTTTGATGGTATCGTTGGTGGGGGAGTTAAACAGACGGGTGGGCAATAAAAATAAGAGCCCTGTTTTCACAATGGCTCTTATTATTTTTTTGAGTTAATAGTCTAGCTCTCTGGTTGATCCTTTTTCTTCTTTCGTTCCTCTTCTGCCCATCTTGCCGCAAGAACTGCCATCACTGCTGCACCGATAGGCACGCTATCGCGTAATGGATTTCCGCTACTTACTGGGCTCGTAGAACATCCTTCTGGTGGTTTTGTTCCTGGTTTTGCCGGTGGTTGAGAGGTAATTTCTGAGCCATTGATATTATTAGCATCTGGGCCTCCTTGTGGTTTGGAGCTATCTGCTCCTTGTTGTGCTGAGTCTACATTTGTACCACCAGCGTCAGCTCCGTTTGTATCTGCTCCAGGATTATTTCCTGCATCTTCTGTTGATTCTGCGTCTGCGGCATTTCCTGTATCTGATCCAGCACCACTGTCATTTCCGGTGCTACCAGCATCAGCTCCATCGTTATTTGATCCTGCATCTGGCTTATCTCCTGTATCAGGATTACTTCCTGCATCGGGTTTATTCCCAACATCTGATCCAGCATCTGTGCCAGGTTGTACTACGACGGCTTCTGCGTTTTGTACGAAGTCAGAGACACCATCCTTATTTGTGTCTTTCATTGGGAAGAGGACAGGGTTTCCTCCTGAATACTTACTTTCCGTTAATGCTCCAGCAATATTTGGAGTTGCTACGGTGTGTGGCATCGTGAACTCTTCAATCTTCAAAGGTGATTCACTCGTGATTCTAAGGATAGTGAATGTGTTGATTCCAATCCCGAAAAATGTTTTTGGATTTTCTGCAATCTGCACAAACCCCATATCTGTTCTAATGTCGAGATTTTTCGCGAGTGACACCACTTCACCTGTCTTGCTCTTTACTTTTGCGCAGCCATCTGTGTCATACGAGAAGAGGTAGTTTCCGTTGTCAAAAGTGGTTAGGTGTTCATCGGGAAAAGATGTAGTTGTCGCTAAATCTTCATCTGTTATCATTGCTGGTGATTGCACACCGGCTTTATAAAGTTTTACGTTTGTTTTTGCGTCTAATCCTGGAAAAATTGGACGTAATTCATTTTCGATCCATGCGCCATTGAGGCCCGAAATATTCTTTGCGGTTTTCTTTATCCATTGCCCATTTACATCCTTGCTTAGCGCAACAACAAATCCACTTCCATCAGTTGCCACCATAACATCTTTGAAGACTCTATATGCACCAGTTTTAACAATATCAGCATCATTATTCATATCAGTTATCGCAATAAGTTTCATATCGATAATATGACCTTTATCGTCTCTTACTGGCTGATAAGTTCGAATTAAATTTGTCATTACTGACTCATCTACACCGATGATTTGATCTTCGCTTGGTGTTGCACCTTCTGATATTTGAAAACGATTTTTATCGTCATATACACCAAATTTAGCTCCTGATCCGTCAGTTGTTGCATCTTTAATGTTGGTACCATCAAACTGCTTATCGGACGTTGCCTTTGCTTTTGTTGTTACACTGTCTATGTAGTTTACGTGGATGCCAGGAGCACTATTTTTTCCGTATCCCTGCGCTGGTTGGTGCGTAATAACATTGTTGCCCGACGTCATGTGATCGTAACCAACTTTTACTCCTTCTGACTGATCGAGCGTTCTTGAGACGATCTCTTGAGAAGATAATTTTGCTGCTCCCGGGTTTTTTGGGTCCCAGTCGAGATCGATACGTTCTGCCATTATGCCAATATTATCCTTCATGCTACCCGTTGCCATAGCAACTCCCTTCACTGTGTCGGCTTGTACATTTTGGATATTACCGGTGACGGCTCCTAATACGAGGGCACTTCGAAGAGCTAACTTGGCAATTTTTTGCCCAGCTCCTTCTAATCCAGATCTTATTTTGCTTCCAATATTGTTATTCATAAGTTATTACTTAAGAATAGGTTATGATTATACGATTATTTCTAGCCTTCTGCAAGTTTATTTTCCAATCAAAGCATAGCCATAGGTTCCGGTCTGCTTTGTAAGGCTAGATTCTAAGTTAATCGTATATCCACCATTCTGTCCAGTGGAAGTGACGGTAGGGTTGGTGATAATAGCTTTGTCTGCGCTTCCCGCGAGAGAAGTTTTGTAGAGGATTTGATATTGGATGTAAGGGATTTCTCCTTTGTTGATACTTCCACTTATTAACGGAAGGCTGCTTGCGATCGA
This sequence comes from Candidatus Peregrinibacteria bacterium, assembly GCA_037447365.1. Classification (GTDB taxonomy): domain Bacteria; phylum Patescibacteriota; class Gracilibacteria; order UBA1369; family UBA12463; genus CALREA01. The sequence goes on from JBBIGU010000004.1 coordinate 55,528, forward strand.
AAGGTGCATGGTCGGATTAACCATGTCTTTCCAGACTCCAAGCTGCTCGATGAATGAAAGGATGGGGGTGAAGAGATCTGGTTTGTTAGGGGCAGATGTTTGTCCGTAGAGAGATTTTGCGCTATTTGTAAAGCTTAATACAATATTCTTAAATGGATTTGAGTTGTAATCCATATTTCCATTATTAAGAAAATCTTTTTGAATTACTGATTGTTGTAACTTGCTTGGAGAATTCGCCGTTGACGCTTCCTTTATAAAACACGCTACTTGATCTATCGGTGATTTTGAGCAGTCGGCGACGATATCCCAGAGAATTGCGCGTTTGGTTTTTTCAACTGGATTCGTTGGCACAGCCACTATCATCCTCTCGTCACTATCTCGGCAGACGGTGCCGCTGTTGCAGGGCATTTTTACGCGGAGCCAGAATTCGGTGATGTCTTTTGGGCTGGAGATGAAACCGTTGTAGAGGGGGATTTCGGCGGAGACGCCTGGTTCGAGTTTGTTCCAGAGGCAAGGGTGGTCGAGGGTGGTGAATTTGGAGTTATTGATGTAGGCGACTGTAGTGAACTCGTCCCACTGGTCTTTGGAGGGTTTGGTGTTTGTGCTATTTGCGTTATTTGGGCTGTTTGGGTTTGTTCCGCTGGTTGTTTTTATTTCACTTAATTGCGCGGTTCCTGCGTACTGTTTTCCGGTAATGAAAAAATACATGTCGCGATACCACTGTTCGTCTTTTACGATGGGTTGTGTTGCGGCGTTGCAGTTATTGCCACCCATGGTTCCGGAGCCGGGGAAGGGATAGACGTAATACATTTTTTGATTGGCGTTGCAGGCGCTTTCGGTTGAGCTACTGTCATCACCGCAAACTTTTCCACCGTTTGAAAGTGTGTCGGTGACTTTGAAACTTACGGTATTTTTGGTGTTTGGATCACTTCCAATGACAATTGGTTGACCAACTTGATATGAACTTGACCCCGTAATTCCATTTACAAGATCGACGAATGTTGAAGGTTTGTTTTGTTGGTAGAGGCCGAGTTCGAGACCCGTGACGGCGTTGAGATAGGCTTGATCTGCCGCAGCACCACCTTGTGCGATCTTGAGAGACCGTGTCATGGCGACCATGACACTCGACATTGTAAACATAAACGCAAGCACCATGATCATCGCAATAAGCGCTGAAACACCTGGTCGAGTGCGTTTGAGTAGTCGGAATTTTTGAGTAGAGGTCACGGTGAGGTCGTGAATGAGCGAGATTATTGTAGCATTATCTCACCTTTGGTGTCACCTGATAGTCGAGACGTTTGTTGAGAATAAGTCGGGTTTGCGATTCGATAGCAGGGATTGAGACGAGGAAGATACTGGTGATTGGAACGAAGACCCACTGAAGTCCAAT